>JAUIKI010000209.1 GCA_030430875.1 Gammaproteobacteria bacterium
AAGATTAATAGGCTTTTAAATTTCATAATTATTTTCTTGTGATTGATAAAGATTAGTATCATACATGAGAGCCTTTTAAAAATCGTCCTTTTTGAAAGGACTTGTCCATGTGATTGTTGGATCTTCTATCTTTCCTATTTTTTGTTTCTTTCCACAATACCCATTTATCTTCGAACTTGGCTTTGAGCACAAGCTCCCGAAAAAGTTCTGGTGAAAAAGATGCTTGAAGTGCATTATCTAAGTCTTGTTTCGAATATTCCGAGTCAGATAGACCGCATTTGGCTAGCCATTGACGCCAAATAGGATTGCTCTTTCTTGCATCCGCTAAGACATGCAAAGAAAGCCATTAAGAGTATAGTTGAGAGCATTATTTGTTTCATTCCATTGCTCCAATGATTTGTCAGCATATCTAAAATTTCACAGATGTTCAATTTTGTGTACAAAGACTTTTACAACGTGATTAACGTCATCATTTACTTCTCTCGATTCAATCGTAGTCGGGTCAACCTCAATTAGTTCACTGAATGGAATGACACCATAACAAGGATCACTTAAAAATTGCTCCAGTATATAGTTTAGGCTAACAGTTTCATATTTTGCACCGAAAGGAAGCTTTTGATGATTTGAATTGATTAAATTAAATCTAAGTTGGCCTGCTTGATCGTCATACCAAGAATAAAAAATTAAGTCTATTTTTATTTTTGACGTTACTAATTGGTTATGACGATTTGAAATTAGAGCATGAATGTAGTCAGTCCACTCTTCCATGGATAGACTTTTAATTTGATCAGCTGATCCATTAATCCACCAATAGTTTCTGTCTAACTCTTTGTCTAATTCGTCTGTAGAAGTGGTTATATAAAGAGGTTCATCAATATATTCTTGCAGGATCTTCAGGTAGTCGTCTTTAATCATAGATGGTGCCTTGTTTGTTTCGAAAATAGTGTTTCTATTTTGTTATGTTAGTATTATATTGGCTGCGAAATCAGATGCAATTAGTTTGGTGCTGGAGAAGAATTTCAGCCTGACAGTAAACTAAAATTTTGAGTTTAAATGCAAGCATGCTGTATCTTTGGATCGAAGAATCCTATGCTGAGAATGTCACAATATGCCTATATTCTTGTGTATTCCACTTTTTATTCCTGAGATGTTAGTCGATATTCCTGAGATTTAGTCGATAATTTTGAGCATAACGTTATTTTTTGATTGGAAAAATATCAATGCACAGGAGAAGGCGATGATTTTCAATTCACAATTATTTGGCATAAGTTTGGCTACAACTTTGATGATGGGTGTGACCTGTGTTGAGTCAGCAGTGATTAATGTGACTACGACACTTGATGATGCAATTGACGATAGTACGATAGAAAGTTTTTGTATGAAAAAAGAGGGTAAATGCTCATTGCGTGCAGCTGTGCAGTTGGCTAATCAGTCAATGGAAGAAGATGTGATTCAATTATCAGCGGGAATATATAAATTGACCTTGCCAGGTGTCGATGAAGATCACAATAAGACCGGTGATTTAGATATTCAGTCCAATTTGATCATTCAGGGAGATGATGCCGGTACAACCATTATTGATGGCAATCAAATGGATCGAATTTTTCATCATCATCGAGGACGGTTCCATATTAATAACGTTACATTGCAGCATGCTAATATTGAGCAGCAAGATGGCGGTGCAATTTATAGTCTGAATGCAGGTGATTATGATATTTTTGTCAAAGACAGCATCATTCGATCAAATAGTGCGCGAAGGGGTGCGGCAATTTTTCATGTTAATGAAGACAGTTTGGTGTATGGACGTCTTTCTATCAACAATTCGGTGATTGAAGATAATTTTAGTGACGGTTATGGCCATACGGTCATGGTTTATCAGGGGTCTAGTTTTAGTTTAGTTGATAGTGTTTATCAGAAAAATCGTGGTGTCTTTCTTATTCAATCAAATAAAATACAGTTTGCAAAGACAGAAATCATCGAAAATAATATGGATGGTTTTGATTTATTGGCACTCGCTTGTCAGGCAGGAAAAAGTGACATTGTCATACAAAACACTCAAATTAGTGATAACAGGGTTGGTGCTGAAGGCAGAGGAAAAGTCTTGCAGGTCTCATCTCTCCCTGATGTTGATTGTACGGTGAGTATTCATCAGTCGCAATTGACGGATAATTCAGCTTGGGGGATTTTAGGGTTTAATCTCAGTAAGTTTTTTGGAAAAACAATGTATGTCAATGCAACACATTCTTTAATTGCTAGAAATTCACAGCCCTATCGAGGTTCAGGTGAAGAGAGTAATTTATTTGCCCCGGTAACAATTGAAGATTATGCGAGCAAATCGATGGGAAGTTCATTTTATTTCGACCACATCTCCATCGTGAATAATGATTTTTCAAATCATGGTCTGGTGGGTGCAATTAGTGTGCTTGGAGATGGCAGCAACCCAAGATTTACAATGATTGATGGTCTCATTAGTGGCAACAAAGCTAAACGGCATATGATTTATAGTGGGGGTATCGAAAAAGCGTCAGTAGAAATCTTTAATCCTCATGTGAATCTATTTAATTCAAGAATTGTTAATAATGATGTGGAGTTTAAAGGATATGGTACCTTACGTTCATTAAATGGTAAGATTATGTTGAACCAAGTCATGTTGACGGAAACACAAAATTGTTTTGACATGGAAAATGTCATCTTACTTGGACTTGAGCAAAATACTTTGCTAGATTCTCATTGCGATTTGAATCAGTCTATTGAGCACTGATACCGTTAACGTAGTAAACGAAAGATCGGCATGGTTCTGGTTAAGTTGAGATTTTTTGCGCTAATTTGCGCTAAAGAGACATGAATAACATGGGAGGTTGAATCATGCTTAATTATTTAAAACATGTCCAATATAGTATTACGTTTGGATTAACGCTTTGGCTATGTTCAGGCGTTGCACTTGCCCAGAAAAAAAATAGTGCAACAGATCTGATTGAGCAAGCCATGCAGGGAGAACATCGCAGTCAATATCACGTGGCTCGAGATCAATATCGCCATCCTAAGGAAACGTTAGGGTTCTTTGGATTGCAGTCAGACATGCATGTAGTAGAAATTTGGCCGAGCAAAGGCTGGTACACTGAAATATTGGCGCCAGTTCTTCGTGATTCAGGGAAACTGTATGCCGCAGGATTTTCATTGACCGCCAAGCATTCACCAAATTGGCGCAAACAAATGCAGCGAGATTTCCAAGAAAAATTAGCAGCGTATCCTGCCATTTATGATCATGTTGTTTTAACAGAATTATCAATTCCTGAGGAAATAGATATTGCACCTCGTGGCAGTGTTGATATGGTGCTCACGTTTCGAAATGTGCATAATTGGATGAAAGGCGATTATGCTGATGAGGTGTTTGCTGCCATGTTTCGTGCACTAAAGCCAGGCGGAATTTTAGGTGTTGTTGAGCATCGAGCTAATCCAGAAGCGTCAGTCGAAGAGATGATTGAAAGTGGATATGTCACTGAAAGTTACGTGATTGATCTGGCT
>JAUIKI010000210.1 GCA_030430875.1 Gammaproteobacteria bacterium
AGCAAGCCAAAACTAATTATCAAGGCAAATGTTTGCAAACAAACTAGTGGTTTTCCTAGTTGCATCATAAAACTTTGATGCAGATAACTTCCAAGAAGTGGCAGCATGCCTTGAAACACAGCAAAAACTAATGCAAAAATTAAAAATAAATGGCCAATTTCAGGAAGCATAATGGCTATTTTCCCATTGGATGGCCAGCCTCTTCCAGCGCACTGGCAACTTCTGGCGGCATATAGTTTTCATCGTGTTTAGCAAGTACTTCTGTGGCAATAAATTGGTTATTATCATTTAGATAACCTTTTGCCACAATCCCCTGCCCCTCTTTGAAAAGGTCAGGTAAAATACCTTCATAGAAAATTTGTATTTGATGAACTTTATCAGTGATCACAAATGAAATTTGCAAGGAATCTGGCGTTCGACTAAGGCTGTTATCAACAACTAACCCACCAACTCGTATCGATTGATTAGTTGGCGCTATATTTTCTTGCACTTGAGTTGGTGTAAAAAATAAATTCATATTCTGACGCAGTGCAAACAAAGTTAAACCGGCAATTAGCGAACTGCCAAGTACAACCATAATTAATAACAATAAGCGTTTTTTTCTAATAGGATGCATTATGTTTGTCGTGGTTTATTAATGATTTTAAAATTTTTCTTTTTTGTATTTTTGCAGAGAGAAAATTTGCAGAAAGTATCAGCAATGCAACACCATAAGAACTGAACACGTAAAAACCATGGTCTCCCATGAGTAAAAATGTTTGCCACGAATTAAATTGCATGATTTTTAATTGCCTCTTTAAGCCACTTGGTTTTAGATTCTCGGATTAAAATTTCATTTTGAGTTTTTAATATGATCATCCATGCTGCAAATAACGAAAACCCAGTAAAACAAATTAAAAATGGTATGAGCATATCCACTGTGATGCTTGATGCTTGAGTGAATTTTAATGTTGCCGGTTGATGTAATGTATTCCACCAATTTACAGAAAGTTTGATGATAGGAATATTTACAACACCAATAATGGCTAATATGCCAGCTGCTTTCGCTGCAGTTTGGCGGTTTTCAAAATTACTATGCAATGCAATCACACCTAGATAAAGGAAAAACAATAGCAGCATTGAGGTTAAACGTGCATCCCAAATCCACCAAGTTCCCCAGGTTGGAGCTCCCCATAAAGACCCTGTGACAAGCGCAATGAAAGTATAAGAAATTCCTATGGTAGCACAAGACTTTGACAACATTTCTGTTAGTTTAATTCGCCAAACCAAACTAATGAATGAAAAAATTGCCATGGCTATATAAATGGATTGTGCAAGAAAAGCTGTGGGCACATGCACATAAAAAATTCGAAAGCTTTGGCCTTGCAAGTAGTCTTCTGGCGCAAACAATAATCCCCATATCATTCCTGTGAATAAAACAGTAATGCTAAAAAATGCTATCCATGGTGTCAGCTTGTGGGAAAAGTGATAAAACCATTTGGGAGACCCAAGCTTCTTCAAAATTGTTATCATGTAAATCTGTCTTAAGTTAGGCTAATTCTAATTGAAGCCATTGTCATCAATGGTGTTGTTAATAAGCAACCAATTAACATTGCTGCAAGCAAAGCCAGTTGCCCTGATATAGCTAAGCCAGAGACTGCAGCATATACACTGCCTGCCCCTAAGATTAATACTGGAATATAAAGCGGCAACAATAATAGTGCTAGCAGCAAGCCTCCTCGTTGCAAATTTAAAGCTAATGCCGCCCCTATCGCGCCAATTAAACTCAATATAGGGGTGCCAATCAACAACGTGTAAAACAGAGTGATTATACCATCTGCAGGCATGAAAAGCATTAAAGCTAGTGGAATCGATAGCAACGTAATTGGCAGCCCAGATGACAACCAATGCGCAAAGATTTTCATAAAAATCAATAGGCTCGTTGGATATGGTATTAAGTAGAGCTGCTCAAGCGTGCCATCTTCAAAGTCACGTTTAAATAATGTTTCTAGAGATAACAATGAAGACAATAACGCAGCAGTCCAAATACTACTGGGCGCCACTTTGCTCAAATTTTCTGGTGACGGATCCATGCTTAAAGGAATTAAACTCGTGAATAATACCAGGAAAAACAAAGGGTTTAACCAATCAAATTTCTGTGTAAAGCTCAGAATTAAATCTCGTTTTAAGACATGGAAACAAACACGGAAGAGCTCGGTTAGTTTAAACACGAGTAAATTCACCTTCAGGTAAATCCAGCGTGTAAGTTGGCGCATCAACATTAACGTGTTGATGACTTGTTAGAATAATCGAATTACCTTTTTTGATAAAATCTTCCATTAGGTTTTGCAATGTTTCAAAGCCTTTATGATCAAGGCTTACAAAGGGTTCATCTAAAATCCACAGTCGATGCTGATTTATTTCATTACTGATAAATAGTCGCGTTAAAGCAACTCGACGTAGCTGGCCGGCAGACAGTTGACTGCATAATATCTCTCCCAAGTGATCAAGTTTTAGTTTTTGCAATTGAGTTTTTATAAAAGATTTTGGCGCATTTATTGAATTTTTTGGAGATAAATTCATATAAAATTGCAGATTTTCCAATACAGATTGATTTTTTGTGATGGCAGTTTGATGGCCAAGGTATAAAAATATTGAGCGATAAGCCTCTTGCAGGCTATGAATCGGCTGTTTGTTAAACAAAATACTTCCAGTGTAATCACGTTGTAGGCCAGTAATTATTTTCAGTAATGACGTTTTCCCTGCTCCATTTTGCCCAGTGACAAACAAAAGCTTTTCTTGTGAAATATCAAAACTTATATTCCTGAAAATTACTTGATCATTGCGGAAAAAACTGAGGTTATTTCCAGTTAAAGAGAATATTGGAGAAAGACTATTTCTGTTATGATCCATAAAATTGTAGATTTCCAAGCAATTTTTTAACGTATATGTGATTATTTGCAGCAAAAACAGTTGTTAATTTGGTATTTGCGCATAAATATTTTACAATTTTCATGATTGCCCTGA
Organism: Gammaproteobacteria bacterium; assembly: GCA_030430875.1. Lineage (GTDB taxonomy): Bacteria > Pseudomonadota > Gammaproteobacteria > Pseudomonadales > JAUIKI01 > JAUIKI01. The sequence goes on from JAUIKI010000210.1 coordinate 3,007, forward strand.
TAGCTCAGGTGGATAGAGCGTCTGCCTCCTAAGCGGAAGGCCGCAGGTTCAACTCCTGCTCAGGGCACCAATTTATTTTTTAATAGTGTTGATAGCAGTCAATATTTCTTCAATTAAAACAGGGCCGCGGTAGATAAGCCCTGTATAAATTTGCACAAGCGCAGCACCGGCCTCTATTTTTCTAAGAGCATCTTCACCCTTAGTAATACCTCCAACCGCTATGATTGGAATTTTCTTATCAAGAACTTTTGCTAGCAATTTTAATACATTTGTTGATTGATCAAAAAGCGGTGCCCCACTGAGACCGCCTTGCTCTGATAAAAGTTTGGTCCGATGACAATTACTAATTGGTCTAGTAATTGTCGTATTAGTTGCAACAACACCATCAATTTCAAACTGTAATAGCTTATTTGCAATTATTTCAATCTGTTTATCAGTTAAGTCAGGAGCAATTTTAATGGTGATTGG
>JAUIKI010000211.1 GCA_030430875.1 Gammaproteobacteria bacterium
TTGGCTAACGGTAGATCACCAGCATACGCCCCGTGAATCCCTACGAGAAAAAAAATAATGCTACAACCAGCTTGTTTGATCATCATACTTATAAACCTTTTTTCCTTGGTTAAAGTTTCTTGCCATAATGTGTCTGCAATAAAACACGTGAGCCAGCTACTCCACCTTTACCATATGCTGTAATCCGAAACACTTCGACTGTTCCAGCCCCTGTCCCTTCACCATAATTTCCTAAATTTAGATTATCTTCTTCTGCTATTAATGTCGTAGTGTGTTCGACGATATATTTAGGCGCGACATAAACCTCTTGCAAATTATCACTAATCACACGTAGTTTATTACTGCTTTCCCAATCAAGAACTTCTGATGGTACTGGATCGTCCGGATCTCCTAATAAAAATAATCCATTATTTCCAGTCTCTGAGAATTCCGCTAGTGTCACCAAGGTTTCCACAAAATCTTCCGCTGCAATCAAACCTGTTTCAGCAGCTTGAAATGCCAAATAATGATCTCGAGTATTCCCCGCCATTTTCTCTTCCATGGTTGTGGTCATCATGGCATTGATACCAATGACTGAAAGTAAAATTAAAATAATCAATGCCACAAACAACGCCATGCCAGCTTGTTTTCTTGTGCTAAATTTTCGTTGTATCAAATGCATCATCAATCCTTTATTAAATTCACCCTGTAACCATTCTGTTGCGCAATGTCACGGTTTTCACAAATGTTTTTCTTATGAATCCATCTGCTGTATTAGCTGCTCGATCAAACGAATTAATTGTTAATTCAATGCGCACACTAATCACTTGAGACATATCTAAAACTTGATTAGCAGCCACATAATGGTTGGGAACAAAATCTTGATCTAAATCTTCACCATATAAAATTTGCATATTCTCAACACCACTGACTAACTCTTCAGGTGGCAAATTTCCAACTTTACGCCATAATGCGTTCTGTATATCGCCTTGATTATTAACACCTATTCCAGGCGCGACAAAAAAAATCTGCGTTGTCATTGCAAATAAACTTGCATCCGTATCGTAAACAGATCCATCATCCGTTAATAACTTTGTGTAATTTCCGGGCGTACTGGATCCTCCTGCATTATGAACAACATTACTGACTCCACTACCTCCAACTGTCAAATTAGTGATTTGAAAAACTGCAGCCTTTTGGCAGTCACTGAGAAGCACAATATCTTCATCACCAATCGGCATATCCCCAGCAGGTGTCACAATTTTGATATCAGCTGAAGGGAAAGGCATTGCTTTAGCAATGCGAATACCCTTATCAACAACACGCCGAATAACTAGAATATCCGTACCCCCGGCGACATTATCTTCATCAACATCATCAGGCAAAGCATCTAGACCTACCGCAACCTCAGATGCCCAACTATTCAGTGATGTTGCCTCATAACCTTCTAAAGATGTTCCAATATTCACAGCATGGTCTGTTGAATTTAGCGTATTTTTTATGGGAATATTTCGTGAAAAACAGCCAAGAAAGCCTGCCATCCGCACATCATAAGCCATCATTTCCAGAGCAACTCGTGCATTCTCTTGAAGACGCGACATCCCATTTTGCAAATTGAATGACTGCTTGCTACTAAGAAAAATCTGCAAAGCCCCTGCAACAAAAAAAAGGCCAATGGTGATACTAATTAACAATTCAATTAATCCAATTCCTCGCTGCTTACGCTGTTCCACTGATATTTTTTGCATCATAATGTTGTACTCATTTGCAATGACGTTACATTACCCGATTGATCATCTATCCATTGAATACTAATCGTGTAAATTCCATTACTTTCACTAATCTGTCCATTTCCTTCAGGAAGAACACCTGCTATCCCTAGTGATGTACAAGCAGCATTTTTAGCAAATTTTCCCAATGAACATTTCCATTGAGATAAATCATATTGCGCCATGCTTTGTGGTGAACAGTTTGCATTTACTGCGGCACAATTAGTGGCATTTGCAGGTTGACTGTTAAGGTTTACTGCATAATCTGCTTGATAGTTAGCACGCATTCGATCCATGATATCGTAGGATAAATAAATTGCCTGTGTCCGATGGTACGCACTGGTATTATTATGCATACCAACCGCTTGCAATGAAGCAAGTCCCAATAATCCAACCGCCATTACCAGAACAGCGACTAACACTTCAATGAGACTTACTCCTTTTTGAGCAAATTGTTTTGAAAAACTTTTTTGGCTCATGAACTAACAACTCCCTGGACTTAAAACAACTCTTCCTGTTGTTCCAATTTGAATTTTTCGCCCTGCGATTGAAACAGTCTTGTGACAAACAACTAACGTATCTGTAAAATTACCAGACAACATACCCCGACTATTAAACTGATATTGCTGGTATCCATCACTGCTGTTTACTGAAACGTTTGGACTAACGTTATGAACTGACAACACCTCTTGATTTGCCGCACGTTCAATCTTCCATCCACCGCCCCATTCATTGTTATCAACAGGAGCAATAGCAATCACATTAATGGTTTCTGAACGTTTTACAGCTTCTGTCCTTGCCATCATTACTGCAGCCACAAAAGCATGTGATTGCACTGCAATTTGATTTCTTGCCATGGAATTTTTGAAGGAAGGCACACCTAAAACTAAGGTTAACCCCAGCAAGGTAACAACAATCATTAATTCAATTAAAGTAAACCCTGTTTGTTTTTTCATCAAGATAACTCATAGATTAAGCTATCTTGAGTATAGAAAGGGTTTGACTAATTGCCAATTTTTAGCAACATTTCATGCAGCATGATGAATCCTATTGAGAATTAACTTGTAATAAAATCCAACCATCCTGTAGAAGCCCTCGATTCATTGACTTGAATTTTTTTTGAGTATACCCATATATCTAAATGTAGTTAGTCAAACAGCTTAAACAACAGGAGAACAATTATGAACCTATTACCTAGTCATCGAAACTTAAGTGCTTTGGATTCTTTTTCTAACTTTGATTCCGTATTCGATAATTTTCTTCGCCCAGTGCGTGCCTGGGTTGATGATAAACCAGAGTTTTTGATACCAAGTATTGATATTCATGAAAAAGACGATGCATATATAGTTAAAGCAGATCTGCCGGGGATGAAAAAAGAAGATATCAATGTATCTTTGGATAATGGTGTCTTAACTATCAGCGCTGAAACCAAAGAAGAAAGCAATGAAAAAAAAGAGGGTGTAATTATTCGCCAAGAACGTCGTATTGGACAATATCTACGCCGTTTTGACTTAGGTCAAAACATTGACGAGTCTGATGTCAGCGGTGAGTTTAAAGATGGGGTATTAACACTGACCGTTCCTAAGCAAAAACCGCAACAATCAGCTAATCGAAAAATTGATATTAAATAATGGCTACCCCTCTCCTGATTTCAGGAGAGGGGTGTCTTCAAACTGCTTCATTAATTCAAGAAAACCT
>JAUIKI010000212.1 GCA_030430875.1 Gammaproteobacteria bacterium
ATGCTCCAACTCAAATACAGCTTGCGGGCCCACCTCACACATATATTCAATGGCATCTTGATCACCAATATAATCTGAACCCTTAACTGTGTCATACATATGCCAACGCCAATCATCATTGGGATCGTCACTGGCAATCGCACAAGTAATTCCACCTTGCGCAGAAACCGTGTGTGAACGTGTTGGAAACACTTTTGATATTACTGCTGTTTTGAATCCCGATTGCGCCATCTGTAAACCAGCACGCATTCCTGCACCACCGCCACCGATAACAATCGCATCAAATACTAATTTTCGAAACTGAGTCATTGATTAAACATTCCACAAAATTTGTATTCCCCACACTGCATAAGCAAACAAAAGGAAAATACATAGCCATTGAAATAACAATCGAACCATCGTATGTTTTAAATAGTCTGTTCCTATGGTCCAAAGACCTATCCATGCATGAGCTGCAATGGAAAACAGTGCCACCAGTGTGAAAAGTTTCACCCACCACGTCGCAAAGAGCGCACTCCACTGATCAAATGTCATCTCTGGATAGCAAAAAAACACCGCCACCAACCAAATGGTATAAGCTGCAATGATAACGGCAGAAAGACGTTGTAATAACCAATCAGACAAACCGCTACGGCTCATACTTGTTACATTGGTAACCATATCCAAACTCCCAATAGAACCACTAAACTCAAAGAAATCACTAACGTCAACCATGCTCCAATTCTTGCACCTTGAAGCGTTTCACCTAAACCTAAGTCCATTAAAAGATGCTTGATCCCAGCAACAAGATGATAAGCCAGCATACTAAGAAACATCCACAGAAAAACCTTCGTCACCGGATGAGAAAATATGACCGCTATTTTTTGGAATCCCTGTTCTGATTGCAAACTTTGGTCCAATACCCATAACAAACCTGGAATAAAAACAAACAACATAATTCCTGATATTCGGTGCAAAATGGACGTTATTGCAGGCAACGGGAAATGAAAAGCAAATAAATTCAAATTTACTGGGCGTTTTTTATTCACAAAAAATACTCAATCCTTGTAAACGATTAAAAAGAAAATAACAAAACCAAGACAACCATATGATTTTATGAGAAAAGTATAGCTTTTGCACAGGTAACTTTCAATCAAATTTATGGGTTATCTAAATTTGATTGAAAGTTACTACATTTCGCATTTTAATCCCTAATGCTTTTCAGGTAAAACGACATAAACTTAAATTCTGTGGAAACATTTATATATAAACCCTGTCCAAACCGCTGACCAATGATTTTATTGGCAAATAAATTTGCAGTAGTCCTATCAAAAAAATACGGTATACTGGACATTGATTTGAGAGGTGGTCATTTTTTATTACAACCTTTCAAGCTTCTTTACTTGATTAGTATAAAAATAAATTTCGCTCTCATGGGAGGCAAACATCATGCTAAATATAAAAAACCTAAGTGTTTTACTTTTCACCAGCACACTCATTTTCTCGGGATTAGCTCAAGCTGACTTTGACTGGCAGCTTAAGAAAGAAGATTCCAAACAAAACATCAAAATTTATTTAAGTGAAGTTGAAGGCTCTAATCTAAAGGCATTCAAAAGCGTTACTGAAATCAAAGCTCCGCTCAGCAATTTTGTTGCAATGCTCGACAAAGTTGAGCTGCATACCAAATGGATGCACAACTGTATTGAGGCAAAAACCCTTCAGCCTATTAACAGAATGGAACGAGTAAGCTATAACGTTACCAAAACGCCTTGGCCTGTTAAAAATCGTGAAGTGGTTGTGTACACCAAAATTGCACAAGATCCAGCAACACTTGCAATCACTATCGATATCGCTGCAAAGCCTGATCAATTCCCAATGGAAACTAAAAACGTTCGCATGCCAAAACTAGACGGATTCTGGAAATTCACGCCCAAAGACAATGGCGTCGTTGAAGTTGTCTACCAAGTGCATGCAGATCCAGGCGGCAGCATTCCAGCATGGCTAGCTAATGCAATTGTTGTGGAAACACCTCTTGAGACTTTGAAAAATATGCACAACCAGATTAATAACGAAAGTTACCAAAATCAATCATATCCTGAACTAGAAATGCCCAGCACTAATTAAAATAGTAAAAATACTACTCTTTTCCGTGCTGCATACTCAGCACGGAATTCCTCGTAAAGGCATATACTCTTACTGCTGACTCACCCAAAACAACAGAAAACTAGTTACTGACACAATCAGTATCAACGCAGCCCATGCATCTATTTTACTTCCCCCATCAACATCTTGAGTTTGTTCATCTTGCTTAATATCTACGTCAACCATAATCACATACCCCCATTTTTTAAATTAACCTAATGCGCCATTTTAGCGCCAACCATACCCTTTTGACTAGCAGAAACACGCCATATCACTTATTTGAAGCAGCGACAACACAAAATAATGAAAGAAAAATGATTTATTTCGAGAGCATATCAGCAATGGCTATAGTAAAATAAGGCGATTTAACCCTAACAGGCAACGCAATGTATAAATACGACCAATATGATCAAAAAATTGTGGATGAACGCGTCGCTCAATTTCGCGACCAAACTAACCGCTATTTAGCAGGCAAGCTTCAAGAAGATGAGTTCCGACCATTGCGACTTCAAAATGGCCTCTACATTCAGCGTTTTGCTCCAATGTTACGTGTAGCCATTCCCTATGGCCTACTTTCTTCAACTCAAATGCGAATGCTTGCGCACATTGCTCGCGCTTATGATAAAGGTTATGGCCATTTTAGCACTCGCCAAAACATTCAATACAACTGGCCAGCACTGGAAGATGTTCCTGATATTTTAGCTGATCTTGCTACGGTTGAAATGCACGCAATTCAAACCAGCGGTAATTGTATTCGCAACATCACTGCCGACCAGTTTTCTGGGGTAAGCGCTGATGAAATTGAAGATGCCAGGCCGTATTGTGAAATACTAAGACAATGGTCAACTTTTCACCCAGAATTTGCTTACTTACCTCGCAAATTTAAAATTGCTGTCAATGGCGCAAAACATGATCGCACAGTCTGCCAAGCACATGATATTGGCATTGAAATTGTCAAAAACAATGCTGGAGAAATTGGTTTTCGCATTTTAGTGGGTGGTGGTTTGGGACGAACCCCTATCATTGGGAGCTGCATTAATGAATTTTTACCACCAAAACACTTAATAACCTATCTCGAAGCCATTTTACGTGTCTATAACCGCAATGGTCGTCGCGACAACATCTATAAAGCTCGCATTAAAATTTTAGTGAAAGCTTGGGGGGCTGAAAAATTCAGCGCAGAAGTTGCAAAAGAATGGCAGCACCTCAAAGATGGCAAGCAAACCATTAGCAATGAGATGATTCATTGGGCAAAACAGTTTTTTACCAAGCCTGATTATGAAACTCTGCCTGAAGAGCAGCCAGCAATTAACGAGCTAATC
>JAUIKI010000213.1 GCA_030430875.1 Gammaproteobacteria bacterium
TCCTCGCTATGAGGTTTTGATAGGAAAAAAATTTCATTACTCCACCAATACTACCGCGTTTTCAACCATTTAAGCAAGTCAACAACTGATAAACAGCGCTCTTTTAATATGATTTCTTTATAAAGACGTAAGTTGATATACCTTTTACACATGAAAATTAAGCCGTGGCTAAAAAACAACTATCCCATATTCATCACCAAAGGCATTATTTAAACCATTGAATCAGTGCTTTTTCTAACTTATCAACATTAATTGGTTTTTTTAAATGGCCGTTCATTCCCGACTGCAGGCTTTCTTTTTCATGCTCTTTTAGCGCATGAGCAGACAAGGCAAAAATCACCGTTTCTGGCAGGTGATAAATTCGCTCAATTTCTCGAATACGCTTTGTTGCCATAAATCCATCCATTTCAGGCATTTCAATATCCATTAAAACCATTTGATAAGGGCTTTTCAATTGACGCAGAAAAAGGTCAACAGCCTGCTGACCATTTTCAACCAAATCAGCGTCAATTGAAAATTTTTGCAAAATGGCCTTAATGACCATTTGATTCACTGTATTATCTTCAGCTACTAAAACCTTCAATCCTGGAAACTGCGGTAATTTAGTAACACTTCTAATTTTCTTTTGACTGGAATCAATATCACTTAATAAATTGATAATAGCTTCTTTCAATTCATAGGGACCAGTAGGCTTCACAATAATCTGATCAATCATCAAATCAGTAATGTCATCTTTATCTAATGGCTGCAAATAAGCGGTTAATAAAAGCAATTTACTTTTAGATGAGCCAAAATGGTCGTAAAGCTGTTTTATAGGTAGCAAGTTTTCATCTGGCAATAATGACATATCAAAGATTACCACATCGTATGAAGTCGATGGATTTGCTTGAATTGCCAAGTGAGCATCTTCTATGTCGATGGCATAATCAATTTTCACTCCCCACGTTTTTGCTTGCTCAGACATAGCTTGGCAATATCCGACATTTCCTGATACCAAAAACACACGCAGATCATCTTTCTCAAGACGAGGAAGGCTATCATCAGGATGGCCTGTTGAAAACAGCAAATCAAAAACAAAGGTTGTTCCTTGATCTGGTTGACTTACCACATCAATTTCTCCACCCATTAAGCGGATAAACTCTTGACAAATTGCCAATCCTAAACCGGTTCCTCCATAACGCCTTGTTGTAGAATTATCTGCCTGACTGAATGACTTGAATAGCTTTTGTATACCTTCTGTTGAAATACCAATACCAGTATCGTTAACACTAAAACGCACACGGTACAGATCCTGGGGATTTGGGCAAGATAATCTTACGTGAATCTCACCGTGATCAGTAAACTTTAATGCATTAGAAACCAGGTTAACAATGACTTGGCGCAATCGTGTTGGATCACCCTCCACGAATTGTGGCACACCAGCCTCAACGCTCATGTAAAGATCAATGTTTTTTTCGTGAGCATACATTGAAAAAAGAGAAACACTTTCGTTAACTAATTTCTCCAAACAAAACGAAACCTGTTCAAGCTCCATTTTCCCCGCAGCAATTTTGGAATAATCCAAAACGTCATCAATAACATTCAACAAAGCACGCCCCGAACTATGTGCAATATCTAAATAATGCACTTGATCTTTATCCAGACGACTGTCCTTTAACATATAAATCATGCCTAGCATACCATTAAGCGGTGTGCGTATTTCATGGCTCATCTTTGATAAAAATTCACTCTTTGCATTATTTTCAGCCTGAGCTCTAATTACTGCTTTTTCTGATTCATCTTTCTCATGTTCAAGCACATTAATCCGGTAAGCCATGGCAAATGACAAAAGAACAGCCTCACCAGCTGACCCTGCCAAAAAAGCCCATTGGCTAAAAGCAATCGTTGGAATCAAATTCAGGCTACGCAATACTAAAACAACGGTTCCAATAATTAAAAACCCCCATGAAAGCAAATAATATTTAGCTGGTTTATACCCGGATCTCCAAAGAATAACCCCAACAGATACAGCCATCACACAAAAAATTAATCCAGAAAATGACGCCACTGTTGCTAAATAATAAGTACCAATAGTAATGCTAAAAACTGTCAATATGAAACTTATAAAAGCCAGGAAAATCAATATTCGATTTAATAAAATCGAATATTCTTTCAAATGTAAAAAATGCCGAGTAAACAAACTCCCTGCTGTGATGGTAAGAAATATTGAGGCAATAATGCTATGATCGTTCCACCAAGGACTATTGGTAAAAAAACTGGTATGTAATCCGTGATAACTAAATTGAAAGTAAAACACACACACCATAAAACAAACATAATAAAAATAACTAAGATCTTTTATGCTCAAAAATATAAACGTATTATAAATAATTAAACCAATCATTAATCCAAAATAGGCAGCAATTATTGAGCGGTCAACAAGTGATACTTCATTAAAACTACTCGACGTTGTAATTAAAAGCGGTACAAATACAGCATGAGTGCTTTGCACCCTTGCATATAATTCAACCACCTCATTCACAGGTGCAGTAAATTTAAATACATAGGTTCGATATTTGATTTCACGATCAGCGTAAGGATGATTAAGACCGACAGTTGGATGCTTTTGCCAAGCTCCATTTCCAACTTTCCAAAAAAAATCGACATGGTTAAGTCTTGCATAATCAATCTGGAAATATAACTCCTTATCATGCATTGTCTTGTTTATTAAACTACTTCTAACCCAAATTGGACTCGTCTCATGACCAAAATTTAAGGTTTCTTTTAATACAGGTTTAAACTCTAAAGAGCTGTCATTTTGCACATCTTCTAATGTTAGCCTATTTGTTTTGTCAATAAAAAATTCGGCAGAATTAATTAAGTTATATTTTTCTTGATTAACAGACACCTCCAACACTTCATTCGCATAAATTGTCAGAGGTAACCACATGAATAGAATTAAAATAGTTTTCTTCACAAGCATTAAAGGTTTATTATCAATTAGATATTATTGAAAATTAGTAACTTTTTTGAGTATAGATCATTTAGGTCTAAACTATTATTTGCAGACTAAAAAACATACTTTTTTAGTGCATTGGATAGCATATCAAGATTTACCGGTTTTGCTACATACCCATCCATGCCACATGAAAGGCATTTTGCCTCATCACCTTGTAAGGCATTCGCAGTTAAAGCGATAATAGGCAGGTGACTCCCCTTTTTTTCACGGCGACGTATCTCTTTTGCAGCCTCATATCCATCCAAAACTGGCATTTGACAATCCATAAAAACACAGTGGAATTCTTGATCACCAAGCATACCCAATGCCTCTTTTCCATTATTGGCTATTTTCACTTCACACCCTAATTTTCGCAGCATATTTGCAGAAACTAATTGACTCACCTTATTGTCTTCCACTAATAAAACATGCTTATTCAATTCCTCAGACGGCGTCTCTATAAAT
>JAUIKI010000214.1 GCA_030430875.1 Gammaproteobacteria bacterium
TTGTTGTTTTGAAGAAGTCGCTTACTTATTAATAAATGGTGAGCTGCCGAATGAAAAGCAACTTGAAATTTATCAAGCAGAATTAGCAAAAAATAGAGATCTTCCACAAAGTTTAAAAGCTGTTTTGGAATATATACCTCAAAATGCACATCCAATGGATGTCATGCGGACTGCGGTTTCTTTTTTAGGAAACATTGAGCCTGAAACAAAAGAAAATGATCAATTTGAAATAACGACTCGATTGCTTGGAATGTTGCCAGCTGCTTTGATTTATTGGTGGCATTATGTGAATCAAGGCAAACGCATTGAATGCACTAGTCAAGCAAAAACGGTTGCTGAACATTTTCTGACATTGTTGCATGGCAAAAAACCTAGCGATCTTTATCAAAAAATGATGGATGTATCTTTGATTTTATATGCGGAGCATGAATTTAATGCCTCGACATTTGCAGCTCGAGTTACTGTTGCTACGTTGTCAGATTTTTATTCAGGTATCGTTTCAGCGATTGGAACGCTGCGAGGACCCTTGCATGGTGGTGCAAACGAAGCTGCCATGGAATTAATTGAAAAATTCACTAACGCTGATGATGCAACGAGCGGCATTAAAAAAATGCTTGCTGAAAAACAGAAAATTATGGGATTTGGCCACCGAGTTTATAATGAATGTGATCCGCGAAATGTGGTCATCAAAAAATGGTCTAAAAAATTAGCTGATGATTTAGGTGATAGTAAGTTATACGATATTTCAGAAGCCATTGAAAAAGTCATGTGGGATGAGAAAAAACTATTCCCCAATTTGGATTTTTATAGTGCATCAGCCTATCATTATGCAGGTATTGCAACGTCACTTTTCACACCTATTTTTGTGATTTCTAGAACGGCTGGTTGGGCTGCGCATATCATGGAGCAAAGAAAAAATAATCGCCTAATCCGTCCGTCAGCAAACTACATTGGGCCTGAAGCGAGATTTTTTGTTCCGATATCTTTGCGATAAAAACCCCCAACGTTAATTTTGATAACCATCACCAAGGAAATAAATGTATGAGTTCTAATGTTGAAACTAATGTTCGTCCTGATCCTGATCAACCGTTAGTTGATATTGCTAATTATGTAGCAAATGCTGATATTAATAGTGAAGAAGCCTACCAGACTGCACGTTACTGTTTAATGGATACGTTGGGTTGCGGTTTATTAGCGTTACGTTTTCCAGAATGCACGAAACATCTTGGACCTATTGCAGCAGGAACTGTTGTGCCAAATGGTGCGCGAGTGCCAGGTACGCAATTTGAACTTGATCCTGTGAAAGCAGCATTTGATATTGGTTGTATTATTCGTTGGTTGGATTATAACGATACCTGGCTTGCAGCTGAATGGGGGCATCCTTCTGATAATATGGGGGGGATTTTAGCCGTTGCAGATTATTTAAGTCGTAAAAATATTGCGAATGGCCAGCAGCCATTAGTAATGCGTGATGTATTGACTGGCATGATTAAAGCACATGAAATTCAAGGTTGTTTAGCGTTGGAAAATAGCTTTAATCGAGTTGGCTTAGATCATGTTGTGCTAGTGAAAGTTGCTTCTACCGCCGTGATTACAAAAATGCTTGGTGGTTCAAAAGAACAAATTATTGATGCGGTATCCCAAGCTTGGGTTGATGGACAAAGCCTACGAACTTATCGTCATGCGCCAAATACCGGTTCACGGAAATCTTGGGCAGCAGGAGATGCAACCAGTCGAGCAGTTCGATTAGCGATGATTACCATGTCAGGTGAAATGGGATATCCTGGTGTATTAAGTGCTCCTGGTTGGGGTTTTTATGATGTGTTATTTAAAGGAAAACCATTTGAATTCCAACGATCTTATGAATCCTACGTTATGGAAAATGTATTATTCAAGATTTCATTTCCAGCAGAATTTCATGCGCAAACTGCAGTGGAAGCAGCTGTCACGTTGCATCCGCAAATCAAAGACAAACTTGATCAAATTCAAAAAATTGTGATAACCACCCACGAATCAGCAATTCGAATTATTAGCAAAACCGGTGCATTACATAACCCAGCTGATCGAGATCATTGCTTGCAATATATGGCTGCTATTGGTTTATTGTTTGGTGAACTACGAGCTGAGCATTACGAGGATGATATTGCAGCTGACCCACGTATTGATCAATTACGCAATTGTATGGAAATTGTTGAAGATAAACGATACAGTCAAGAATATCATGAGCCAGATAAGCGTTCGATTGCGAATGCAATACAAGTGTTTTTTAATGATGGTAGTTCAACAGATAAAATAGAAGTTGAGTATCCGATTGGGCATCGTCGTAGACGAGCTGATGGTATTCCTCTTTTGAAAGATAAATTTAAAAACAATTTATCAACGCGTTTTCCTGCAAGTCGTGTGCAAGAAATTATAGATTTATGTGCCGATCAAAAACAATTAGAACAAACGCCTGTCCATGAATTTATGAACTTATTGGTGATTTAATTATGTCGACTATATCTACTTTTCCCACATTTAATCGTCATTTGCATGGGCCTGGTCCATCAGATGTGCATGCTCGAATTCTTGATGCAATGGCAAAACCAACCATCGGTCATTTGGATCCAAAATTTATTCAATTGATGGATGAGATTCAACAATTAACGCGTTATGCTTTTCAAACTGCAAATAAATACACGTTTCCAATTTCTGCGCCTGCCTCAGCTGGAATGGAGGCATGTTTTGTTAATTTGCTAGAACCAGGTGACAAAGCCATTGTTTGCATCAATGGTGTGTTTGGCGAACGAATGAAGCAAAACATTGAGCGATGTGGAGCGGAAGCGATTGTTGTTGCTGATGAATGGGGTAAAGCGGTTGATGCTGGTAAAGTCGAAGATGCGCTAAAACAACACCCTGATGCAAAGCTGATTGCCTTTGTGCATGCGGAGACATCAACTGGTGTAAAATCTGATGTTAAAACACTTTGCGAGATAGCCAAGAAACATGATTGCTTAACATTGGTTGACGCAGTTACATCACTAGCAGGTTGTGAATTAGTGGTTGATGATTGGAATATTGATGTGATCTATTCAGGAACACAGAAATGTTTATCTTGTCCACCAGGATTATCATTATTAAGTTTTAGTGATCATGCTGCTGAGTTAATTAAACAGCGTAAACATCGTGTGCAAAGTTGGTTTTTAGACTTTAATTTGTTAACGCAATATTGGTCGTCTTCTGATAATCAATCCGCACCACGTGCCTATCATCATACAGCACCTATTAATGCGTTATTTGGATTGCACGAAGCACTAGTTATGTTGTATGAGACAGGTCTTGAACAGTCTTGGAAAAATCATGAGTTGCACGCCAAAGCGTTGCATCAAGGATTAACTGCCCTTGGATTAAATTATATTGTTGATGAAAATAATCGTTTGCCACAACTGCATGTTGTCAGC
>JAUIKI010000215.1 GCA_030430875.1 Gammaproteobacteria bacterium
GCATTTGCCAGCAGAACAAATAGAATTGCAGGAAGACTCAACGCAACGCCAATAGCTAACCATGTCATCATACTGCTTAAAGGAGATTTTAGCTGACGCAATAAACTTTCTCGAGCAAGCTCACGATGATGGCGAAAATAAGCATCCAAACGATCGCGACCTGAAATTCTAGACACTCTAGCTGAGCTACTGCGTGAATTTATGGGCTTGCGGCTCTGGTACTTTGTGTCTTTATGCTGATTATTTGCCATACATTAATAAAATGTTGATCATCTACTGAGCTACTAACCGCCCACCATCTAATGTCAAAACACGGTGACGCATTCGCGCAACCAAAGCGAGATCATGACTGGCAATCAGTACAGTTACTCCCAACTGATTCAGCAGCTGAAAAAGCCGCATAATTTCCGCGGATAGTTTCGGGTCAAGGTTTCCTGTCGGCTCATCTGCCAGTAATAACATCGGCTTATTGACAATAGCTCTGGCAATACCAATACGCTGCTGCTCACCAGTCGACAATTGCACAGGGTTCATTTTTTCTTTGTTAAGTAAACCCACCTTGTCCAATGCTGCTCGCACTCGCCGCCCAATTTCTTGCGGCCGGTAGCTTGCAATAGTCAATGGCAAGGCAATATTATCAAATACAGTTCGATCAAATAACAATTGATGGTTTTGAAAAACCACACCAATTTGACGACGATGATAAGGAATTTGCATAGAGGTAAATCGATTCACATTGCGTTGATTGATCACGATATTACCTCGTGTCGAGCGCTCAATTAGCATGACCAATTTTAATAATGTGCTTTTACCCGCACCTGAATGACCTGTCATAAAAGCCATTTCACCCTTCTCAAGATGAAAAGAAACACCTTTTAATGCCTCATGCCCACTCGAGTATTGCTTGCTGACGTTTTCAAACAAAATCATGATTAACTATTCTGTATTAGGTTGATTTTTTATTGATTGATCAAATAATGCCTCAACAAATGGTTTTGCTTCAAATGGCCTTAAATCATCAAGCTGCTCACCAATTCCAATAAACTGAATAGGTATATCCATTTGTGTTGATAACGCAAAGATGATTCCGCCTTTTGCTGTTCCATCAAGTTTGGTCAACACAATGCCACTGACCCCCACGGCCTGATGAAACTGCTCAGCTTGAGATAATGCGTTTTGTCCCGTGCTTGCATCTAGCACCAACAAGGTTGCATGCGGAGCATCCACACTGATTTTTTTCAACACGCGTTTGATTTTTTCAAGCTCTGTCATCAAATGTTCTTTGTTGTGTAACCGTCCTGCAGTATCAGCAATAACGACATCAATATTCCGCGTTTTCGCCGCACTAACTGCATCAAAAATTACTGATGCACTATCTGCTCCAGTGTGTTGAGCAACTACTGGAACTTTATTACGATCACCCCATATTTGCAATTGCTCACAAGCCGCTGCCCGAAACGTGTCTCCCGCAGCAAGCAATACTGAATGATTTTGTGCTTTAAAAAAATTAGCTAGCTTACCAATTGTTGTCGTTTTGCCAACACCATTGACACCAACAACCAAAATTACAAACGGTTGAGCCGTCTTATTGATAATCAACGGTTTTTCGTGCACAACAAGTAAATCTCTCAACTGCTGTTTGAGTGTGTCGTACAATACTTGGGGGTCTTTCAATGCATTTCGTTTAACATCTTTTGCCAAGGAATCAATGATTTTCTGAGTGGCATGAATACCAACATCTGCCATCAAAAGCTGAGTTTCAATCTCCTCAAACAATTCGTCATCGATAACTTTTCGCCCGAGGAACAGAGAACCCAAACCCGAAGCAAATTGACTACGTGTTCGCTTTAATCCTTTCGTTAATCGTTTTAAAAAAGGATTTTTTTGTTCATACGCATCCACACTCTCTGTTGCATCATCAACAAAAGTTGTTTCTGATAATTGCTGAGTTGCTTGTTGTTGTCGTTTCTTTTTCGAACCAAACATAATATTGCGTCATCTAAAAGTGAAAGAATATTAGCCTCAGACAAAAATCTAAAGCCAATCTATAGCCATATTTATTATTTTATCATCATCAACTCTGATAAAATATGAATTTTACTCAACGAATTTATGATGAACCGAATGGATATGCCAAAAATCTACCAAACAACACCCCATAAAAAAAAGTCATTTAGCTTCTTATTAACGTCAAGCATACTCTTCCTAGTCATGATTCCAAACAGTTTTGCCAAGACTGTTGACTTCCCAACCCATGAGATAACGCTGAATAATGGTCTGACTATTATTGTTCGAGAAGATCATCGCGCAAAAATGCTAACAACCCAACTTTGGTATCATGTTGGCTCTGCTGATGAACCCATCGGACAAACTGGAATTTCCCATGTGCTCGAACATTTGATGTTCAAAGGCACTAAGCTCAGTAAGACCGGTGAATTTAGCGAGGCAATCTACAACTTAGGCGGCCATGACAATGCTTTCACGACAAAAGACTATACTGCTTATTATCAAACTATTCACCCGGATGATCTAGACATTGTCTTTTCTTACGAAGCAGATCGAATGCAAAATCTCATTATTGACCCTGCAGAATTCCAAAAAGAACGCAATGTTGTTATAGAAGAACGCCAGTTACGCGTTGATAATCGCCCTATTAGTGCCGCTTATGAAATTTTCCAACACACGGCTTACGCTGGCAGTCCTTATGGACAGCCAATTATAGGGTGGCAAAGTGATTTGCAACAACTCACTGTCTCTATGGTGGAAAACTGGTATCGCACCTGGTATGCGCCCAACAATGCAACACTCGTTGTTGTTGGTGACGTGGAACCAGAGCAAGTTTTCCACTTAGCAAAAACTCATTTTGAGAAAATCACACCAAACAACCTTCCAAACCGACAAAAAACCCAAGGATTTTCAGCAAAAACATCTCAAAATATTCAAATTCCGAAAGTAGCTAAACTGCCAGCTATCTTCCTTGGATTTAATGTACCCTCCTATAAAACAGCAGCTCAAGAGCATACCAGCCCAACATTGGCCATTATTGAAGTGCTACTAGGAAATGCAGATAATCAACAAAGTGGCGCTTTAGTTCAAAACTTATTACGAGATCAAAATATTGTCAGCAGCATTTCCGCAAGCTATAACCCGTGGCAACGTGGTGACAGTTTGTTCTCAATCTTTGCTGTGCCAAATATCCAACAAAAAGTCACTGACAACACAATCGTAGCAGCCACCTTAAACCAAATAACACAACTAAAAAAAGGTGCATTTTCTGACACAGACTTAAGCCGAGCAAAGACACAAATTATTGCCCGAGCTATTTTTGAACAGGATGCTATTTTCGAGCAAGCAAAAATTATTGGTTCATTGGAAAGCCTAGGACTACCATGGCAAACAGCTGATCAATTTATTCGTGAAGTTAATTCTGT
>JAUIKI010000216.1 GCA_030430875.1 Gammaproteobacteria bacterium
CCTTAAAAATGCTTGATGTGCATGGTGTTTTCATTGCAATTGGCCATCAACCAAATACACAAATTTTTGATAAGCAATTAGAGATGAATAATGGCTACATTGCTATAAAAAGTGGTCTTGTAGGCAATGCAACTGCAACCAGTGTTCCTGGTGTTTTTGCTGCAGGAGATGTGGCTGATCAAGTCTATCGACAAGCAGTAACTTCTGCAGGATTTGGTTGCATGGCGGCATTGGATGCGGAGAAATTTTTGGATGGTGATGATTAGTGATTATAGTTGTATCAGGAAATGATTTTTGTTAAAAAATTGGATAAAGACACACTGTCATTTCCTCCAGTCGCTTGTGCGCTTGATGATCCCAATGGTTTGCTAGCACTTGGTGGTGACTTGTCTGTTGACCGCTTATTATTAGCATATCAATCTGGAATCTTTCCTTGGTATAGCAAGAATCAACCATTGTTATGGTGGTCACCCGATCCAAGAGCAATTCTTTTTCCTGATCAATTTCATCTGTCACGTAGCCTGCAAAAAGCGTTTAAAAATCCTTGGTTTGATATTACGTTTGATCGAGCGTTTGAACAGGTCATGCATGCTTGTGCTCAGCCAAGAAAAGAAGATAAAGATACCTGGATTTTGCCTGAGATGCTTGAGGCTTATCAGCAACTTTTTTCCAAAGGTTTCGCGCATTCTGTTGAAGTGTGGCACAATCAAACCTTGGTTGGTGGAGTGTACGGCCTTGCCATTGGGCAAATTTTTTTTGCTGAATCAATGTTTCATTTTAAAACGAACGCATCAAAAATTGCGCTAACAGCATTGTGTGCTTGGTTGAAAGTTTGGCGATATCAACTGATCGATTGCCAATTTTTGACGTCACATTTGGAAAGCTTAGGTGTGATTGAGGTGTCTCGAGATGACTATATGAGTTTATTGAAGCAGTCTGTTAATAAAGAACCAAAGCATGATGCGTGGAATGCTAACACCTCTCTAAATTCACCTGATTTTTTCATCGAAACTCATCGAGCCTAGTAAAAAATGACAACAATTCATGTTGATATCGTAATTTTTGGTGGTGGAATTGCTGGTTTATGGTTATTGAATCGCTTTCAATCACTGGGCTATCGTGTCATTTTGCTCGAAAGTGATGCTATTGGTGCAGGCCAGACGGTTTGTTCTCAGGGTATCATTCATGGAGGCATGAAGTACTCCTTAAAAGGTCAGCTAACTGATGCAACAAAATCCATCGCGATGATGCCTGCTCGTTGGCAAGCTTGTTTGAAAAGTCAAGGTGAAATTGATTTGTCAGGTGTCAACGTATTATCAGAAAATCACTATTTTTGGTCGCCAAAAAAACTGACAGCAAAACTATTAGGATTTTTTGCCAAACAAATGTTAAATGCAAATTTACAACAATTAAAAACGTCAGATCAACCATCAATTTTTCAACAGGAAAATTTCAAGGGTGTTGTCTATCGACTTAATGAGCAAGTGCTTGATGTCAATAGTTTGTTAGCGTCGCTAATGAATAAAACACAGCAATCTATTTATAAAATTGATGCAAAAGATTATCAATTTTTTTTAACAGAATCTGGCAGCATTGATACCATTTCGTTTACACCAAAAAATGAAGAAAATTTTTCTGTTCAACCCAAACAAGTGATTTTTTCAGCGGGTGCTGGTAACGAGAATTTATTAACTCAATTGGGGGTGTCAAAACCACCTATGCAGTGTAGGCCATTGCATATGGTGTTAGTTAAGCATAAATACCCATTGCCCCTTTATGCGCATTGCTTGGGTTATGGTTCTAAGCCTCGGGTGACCATCACCACACATCAACATGAAGACGGTGATTGGATTTGGTATATTGGCGGAGATCTTGCAGAATCTGGCGTTGATTTTGATAAAGAATCGCAAATCATACGCGCCCAGCAAGAGATTAAACAGGTTTTACCTTGGGTTGATTTATCAAACGCAGTGTGGACAAGTTTTTTAATTGATAGAGCAGAGCAGCATCAAGAAAATGGTCAACGACCTGATAATGTTTTTGTCGCGCATGAAAAAAATTATTCGGTAGTTTGGCCAACAAAATTAGCGTTAACGCCGCAGCTCAGTGAGATTATTGAACAATTAGCAATAACACCAAGCGGTCTTGCTGATGAGATTAAACTGGCATTACCACGACCTTTAATTGCTAAACCAATTTGGGATCAATTATTTTGATAAAACAAAGACAATTGGGACAAACTGATGTTTGGGTGAGCCCAATGGGATTGGGGACAGTGAAATTTGGTCGCAATGAAGCAGTGAAGTACCCTGGCCAGTTTAATATTCCTGATAATCATCAAGTAAGACAACTGTTAGATTTAGCGCGTTCATTAGGGATTAATTTATTAGATACAGCTCCAGCTTATGGTTGTAGTGAAGAGCGATTGGGCGAGTTGCTTAAAAGTGAACGAAAAAACTGGGTAATTTGTACCAAAGTGGGTGAGGAATTTAATCAAGGTGAGTCTTGTTTTAATTTTTATCCCGAGCATATTCAACTAAGTATAGAGCGTAGTTTGAAGCGTTTGCAGACTGATTGGTTGGATATTGTGTTAGTGCATTCTGATGGGAATGATGTTGACATCATTGAAAAATACGCAGTTTTTTCGGTTTTAAACGATTTAAAGCAGCGCGGTTTGATTAAAGCATATGGAATGTCGACGAAAACGTTTGAAGGCGGTTTGCTAGCGCTCGAGCAATCGGATGTGGTGATGACGACATGTGAAGAGAGCAGTAGTGATAAACAAGTGTTAGATCGTGCGAACGTATTAAACAAAGGTATTTTGATTAAGAAAGCCTTTGCTAGTGGTCACGCAGTTAATGTGCCTGATGCTGCACATTTGGTTGAGAACAGGTTGGATGCCATATTTTCATATCCGGCAGTATCCAGCGTGATTATTGGTAGCATTAATCCTAAGCATCTTACTCAGAATATTAGCGCATTGCATAAGGTTCTGAGACCTTTGCAATAAAGCTATAGTGATAAAAATATGTCATGAAATTGTGATGCTGTTGTGAATTTAGTTATTGATTCATTGTTTGTAAATTGGCCAACCTCGCCAAAAAGTGCGTGGTTTATCTCTTAGTAAAAATGTTTTCTAATGGCGGAGCCATAAAGTCATAAGCGATTCTGATGCTAGATTGGTTCTAATGTAATCAACTGTGTGTGATATGTCTCACAGCATCATCAGAAAAAGCTTACATTTTTATCAGGATAACTTTGGCAGTATAACGAATTACTTTTTGCACAATGGGTTTGTGTCTTTGTCTGTCTGGTCTGTGACTGACGGGTTATGTGTTTGACGTATTGTGCTACTTTTCACGACAACGGAGTGTTTTTTTATGGTAAAGATTGCATCCTCTTTTGGTTTTTCGGTGATGTCA
>JAUIKI010000217.1 GCA_030430875.1 Gammaproteobacteria bacterium
TTGTTTTTGATCAATACTAGGTGGGTTACAATTAGGCATTTCCATATAGCTGGTAATGCCACCAGCAACCGCAGCGCGACTTTCAGACTCGATATCACCTTTGTGGGTTAATCCAGGTTCTCGGAAATGCACTTGATCATCAATCATGCCTGGTAAAAGATGCAACCCAGTTGCATCGATAACATGATCTGCTTGGCAGTGTGATAAATCACTCACAATGGCTTCAATTCGTCCATTTTTGACATAGACATCTGCGGTTTTTATCTGTCCTTCATTGACTAATTTTGCATTACAAATCAAATAGTTTAGTGCTTGCATAATAAAAATCGAATAGTTACAGTAACGTTGGTGGTACACTGATTGTAACAAGATTGATCGACTTTTTGATGTTTTTTTATGATAAACAACCAACTTTTTGTTAAAAATCTAACTGTCATTGATTGCAGCTATCTTGATATTGATCATGGATTACGTGGCATGAGTTGGCAGGTTGATATCAACCTGTTTGGAAACCTTGATAATCAAGGCATGATTTTTGACTTTGGCCTTGTCAAAAAGCTATTAAAACAACATATTGATAACCAGTTTGACCATAAATTTCTAATTCCTGCAAACGCGTCGGGATTAACACTCACAGAAAACGATAATCAAGCGGCGATTTACTGGCAAAAATCCAACTGGGGTTCAATTTCACATCAGTCACCAAAGCAAGCGATAACTATTTTACCAACTGGCATCATTTCAAGTGAAATCCTTGCAAGACAGCTGGAGAAATCTAGCATGGCAATCCTACCCAGCAATGTCGGTAAAATTCAAATTCAACTAATCCCTGAATTAATCGATGGTCCCTGCTTTCAATACAGTCATGGCCTGAAAAAACATCTCGGAGCTTGTCAGCGCATCGCTCATGGACACCGATCACGATTAGAAATCTATCGAGATAATGTACTCGATCAAGAGTTAACTAAAAAATGGTGTGACTCATGGAAAAACAGCTATATTGCAACACGTGAGGACCTCAAAGAAGAGCACGTAATTGATGGTATATTGCATTACTACTTTTCATACAGCGCACAAGAAGGTGATTTTTCATTAACATTGCCTCAGAGTTGTTGTTATTTACTCGATAGCGAGTCAACAATTGAACACATTGCTCAACACCTCCTAGAAAAAGTGCAGCTTGATGGACCAGATCACCAATGGGACATTAATGTTTTTGAAGGCATCGGCAAAGGTGCAATTGCATCAAATCACCCTTCATTTTAGCTATTTTTTATCACTATCATTTGCTGCAAAGGTCTCAAACTTTATAATTTCCTTAAAATATCCACGTGTTAATAACTGACATTTTCCGGCACAATAGCGTCTCATTTACTCTCATTAAATTATCAGCCATGCCAAATATATTCAAAAATGAAACCAGTCTTTACCTCCAACAACATGCAGATAATCCTGTCGATTGGCATCCTTGGTCTGAGCAGGCATTTGCTCTTGCCGAACAAACAAACAAAGCCATCTTATTATCAATCGGCTATTCATCCTGTCACTGGTGTCATGTGATGGCACAAGAATCATTCGAAGACAAAGAAACCGCAGAGCTGATAAATGAACATTTTATTGCCATTAAAGTTGACCGCGAAGAACGTCCTGACATTGATAATATTTACCAAAACACACATCAACTACTCAACATGCAAGCGGGTGGCTGGCCATTAACTGTATTTCTCTGCCCTGAAACAAAATCACCTTTTTTCTCGGGCACCTATTTCCCCAAAGAAGAGCGCTTCAATCGCCCTGCATTTAAAACTGTTTTAATTGAACTTGCGGAATTTTATCTACAAAATCGCGACAAAATTCGCGCATCAGCAACGACCATTCAACAACAACTGAGCAATCTCAACAAACAACCACGCGTTGATTCAATTCCTAATCACATTGACTTACAAAAACAAGCCATCCACAATTTATTAGCACAATTTGATTCACAACACGGTGGATTTAGTGGCGCACCAAAATTTCCAATGCCTAATTTACTACTAAATTTTTTTAATTTGTCAATCAATGATTTGAACGCTGAAAAAGCACTACTTTTTACACTCATAAAAATGCAACAAGGTGGTATTTTGGATCAACTTGGCGGTGGATTTTTTCGTTACAGCACAGACAATGCATGGCAAATCCCTCACTTCGAAAAAATGCTATATGACAATGCGCAACTCTTGTCAGTATACGCCCTTGCTTTTCAGAAATTCAAAAAAAATGAGTTCAAACATCTGGTTACAAGAATAATCGGCTGGTTAAAAAACAAAATGCTTTCTGACAATGGTAGTTTTTTTGCTTCAATTGATGCGGATACTAATCATATGGAAGGAGAAACTTATGTTTGGAACATCGATGAGATTAAAAATATTCTAACAGCAGATGAATTCACGATATTCACCAAAATTTATGGCTTGGACAACCCAGCCAACTTTGAAGGGAAATGGCATCTTTGCCAACAAACATCACAACCTCTCTCAGAAACTGAGCAGATAACTATCGACAACGCTCAAAACAAACTGTTACAAAAACGCGAAGCGCGAAAACAACCCACAACAGATCTCAAAATCATTTGCTCATGGAATGCTTTAACTGCTAAAAGTTTACTACAAGCTGGTTACTGGATGCAAAAACCACATGACATCAATCTTGGCCAAACCTGTCTTGATTTCATCCACACAAATTTATGGAAAAATAATCAGTTATTTGCAATATTTCAGTCCGGAAAAGAAAAACATCCTGCCTATTTAGACGATTATGCTTTTTTGCTAGACGCACTTCTGCATTCCCTGGCAGCATCATGGCGAGATCAAGACTTTATCTTCTTACAAAAAATTGCTGACAAACTTATTAGCGATTTTTATGACCATGAACACGCAGGATTCTTTTTTACTGCTCACCATCACGAATCACTCATCGCCAGAACAAAACCGTTACAAGATGGCGTGACTCCTTCTGGCAATGGTGTTGCCACACTTGCGCTACTTAGAACAGGACATTTAACTGGCAATACAACCTATATTGATGCTGCCAGTGAGACACTCAAATATTCTTTTGAATCCATTCAAAAAAACCCCGAGTACTATTTCCATTTAACTCAAGCATTGAAAGAATTACAAAAACCACCATTGCAAGCTTTAATCACTGGATCCAACGAGCAATTAATTGTATGGAAAAAGCAATCGGTTGCTCAACAACAATCAAATCAATTTCTATTTTTCATTCCAACTAACAGCCAGCATTACCCCAACTATTTGTCCATTGATACAAACTCACAACATGTCCTTGCTTATGTGTGCCAAGGAACCCATTGCGAACAACCAACATCAAATATTAACAGCCTACTTGAAAAACTATTGTAATAACCTCACACTATATAAAAT
>JAUIKI010000218.1 GCA_030430875.1 Gammaproteobacteria bacterium
TTTGCAATGATCCAAAAAGATTTGCCATGTTTTCTAGCAAGGCTTCAGCAATTTTTGATTTTTCTAGAATTACTCCCATAAAAATAAAAAGTGGAACGGCAATTAAAGTTTGATTGTTCACAACTCCAAACAGCCGTGATGGCAATGCATGGAGCAAGCTTGCATCAAAATTACCGGTTGCAATACCTATTGCAGCAAATCCAAGTGCTGTGCCCGCTAATGAAAAAGCAACTGGGTATCCGCAAAGTAATACCAGGCATACTACAAAAAACATAATTAGTGGTATGTATTCAGCCATGATTTATTGATGCGTTGACTTAGTAATGCGTTGAAGATTTTTTAAGATATCAGCAAAGCCTTGCAGGCTTAATAGTAATGCCATTAAGGGAATGAGTGATTTCAATAGAAATAGTGCAGGAATCCCACCAGTTTCATTAGATTTTTCTAAATTTTCCCAAGATACCGAAACATAATTCCAGCTGATCCAAATGATAAAAAGACAAACAGGCTGAAGTAGAAATAAGCTACCTAATAAGTCTATCCATGCTTGGGTTTTTGGTTGTGCTTTGCGGTAGAAAATATCAACTCTGACATGACCATTATGTTTTAATGTATAGGCTGATGCTAATAAAAACACCATTGCATGACAATAAATTACCGTTTCTTGGAGAAAGATTGAACCTACATTGACACCATAGCGCATGATGACAATGGTTGCAGTTATCAGTGTCATCAGCAGAATTAGCCAGGCAACAGACTTGCCAGTAAATTCAACCAAAGCTTCTAAAAATCGGATTAGCATTATTAAAATAGCCTGAAATTCAGCATTCAAATTTGGGAAGCTTTTTACTAACAAGGACGTTTTTTAATGTTGCATAGTCAGGTAATCCATTTTCATAGGGAGGATAGGCCTCACCGAAAATGAGTGGTGTTAAGTAGTCACGACACGCTTTGGTAATTCCAAACCCATCAGCTGATATATATTCTAGTGGTAGTTTTTTCTCCAGATTTGCAACGTCTTTTAAATGAGTTTCACCAATAGTCCATTCATAAGGAGAGCTTGATTCTCTAATGATGACTGGAAGCACCGCATTTTTGCCAGCTATTGCAAATTCTACGGCAGATTTTCCAACGGCATATGCTTGGTCTACATCAACTTGCGAGGCAATATGACGTGCAGCACGTTGTAAATAATCAGCAACTGCCCAATGGAATTTATAACCAAATCTTTCTTTGATTAAGTTTGCTAAAACTGGTGCTAAACCACCTAGTTGAGTATGACCAAATGCATCTTCTCCACTGCTGCTAATACTTTGCCTGATTCATCACTGG
Source organism: Gammaproteobacteria bacterium (assembly GCA_030430875.1). Lineage (GTDB taxonomy): Bacteria > Pseudomonadota > Gammaproteobacteria > Pseudomonadales > JAUIKI01 > JAUIKI01. The sequence goes on from JAUIKI010000218.1 coordinate 1,333, forward strand.
TGCCCTCGGATGCCACAATGACACAATAACCATGTTGTTTGACACATTCCTCAACGCGTGTCAGAAATTTTGATTCTGCAAAGGGAAGTTCAGGGAAGAGGATGATGTGTGGGGGTTCAGCGACAGATTGACTCGCCAGAGCACTGGCTGCAGCAATCCAACCAGCATGTCTTCCCATGACTTCCATGATAAATACTTTCGTTGATGTGGAGCACATGGATTTAATATCAAGACCAGCTTCTTTTACTGATACGCTAACATACTTAGCAACTGAACCAAACCCAGGGCTGTTATCAGTAATGGGTAAATCATTATCTACGGTTTTAGGAATGCCAATGCATTGTAGGGAATAACCTAGTTTTTCACTTATTTTAGAGACTTTGTGAGCAGTATCTTGGGAATCACCACCACCATTATAGAAAAAATAGCCAATATCATGTGCTTTGAACACCTCAATTAGTCGTTCATACTCATGTTTGTTTTCTTCTAGTGCTTTAAGCTTGAATCGACATGATCCAAAAGCGCCACCAGGTGTGTGTTTTAGTTTTGCAATGGCTGAGTCTGATTCTTGGCTGGTGTCAATCAGTTCTTCATTCAGTGCGCCTAAAATTCCATTGCGCCCAGCAAAAACTCGGCCAATTTTTTCAGGGTATTGACGAGCTGTTTCAATTACACCGCATGCTGATGCATTAATAACCGCGGTAACACCACCTGATTGAGCATAAAAAGCATTTTTTGGAGTCATGAATTCGACCTTCTTCTATAAAAAGTGAGATGATACTTAAAAAAACAACATTTTGCATGTTTCTTAAAGACTCGGTATATTTAGACGTCTACTATATTGTAGTTCGATAATCACAAAAGAGACAACAAAGTATGCACATTCATCTGCTCGGTATTTGCGGTACATTTATGGCAAGTGTGGCATTGATTGCTCGTGAGTTAGGTTATCGAGTCACAGGTTGTGATGCAAATGTCTATCCGCCAATGAGTACTCAGCTTATTGAACAAGGTATTGAAATTATAGAAGGATATGAGCCTGACCAGCTATCATTAAATCCAGATTTGGTGATTATTGGTAATGCCTTATCACGTGGTAATGCATTGGTTGAAGCTGTGCTGGCAGAGCGAATTCCATACATTTCAGCAGCGCAATGGGTTTATGAGCATGTTTTGTCTCATCGATGGACTTTGGCTGTTTCAGGGACACATGGAAAAACCACAACCAGTAGTTTGCTTGCTTGGATTTTGGATTATGCTGGTTTTGATCCAGGGTTTTTAATTGGAGGAATTCCTCAAAATTTTAATGTTTCAGCTCGTTTGGGGAAAAGTCCATATTTTGTCATTGAGGCAGATGAATATGACACGGCTTTTTTTGATAAACGATCTAAATTTTTGCATTATCGCCCACATACGTTAATTATCAATAACATTGAATTTGATCATGCAGATATTTTTGATGATCTAAGTGCAGTGAAGCGACAGTTTCACTATTTAATTCGGACGGTTCCTGACAATGGTTTAATCGTTTATCCAAAAAATGATGAAGCAATCCAAGACGTTTTAGAGCAAGGTGTTTGGAGTAAAACTATCTCAACAATGGTTGGCGAAAAAGTTACCCATGCAGATTGGTCAGCCGAACTTAGGAAGGCCGATGGTTCAGAGTTTGCTGTTTACCAAAAGGATAGGTTGATAGGTGAGGTTTCTTGGGATTTAGTGGGGCTGCATAATGTTAATAATGCCTTGGTGGCAGTTGTGGCAGCTTCGCATGCTGGAGTAGATGTCGAAAGTGCGTTGATTGCAGTCTCAGAATTTAAAAGTGTGAAACGTCGTTTGGAGTTTTTAGGCAGCTGCCAAGAGGTGAATTTATATGATGACTTTGCTCATCATCCAACTGCTATTCGTCATACGTTGCAAGGACTTCGAAACAAGGTGGGAGATGAAAATATTATTGCTGTCATTGAGCCAAGATCAAATACAATGCGCATGGGTTATCATAAGGAACAATTAATAGAATCTGTCAGTAAAGCAAATCAAGTGATTTGGTATCAGCCGAAAAATTTAGATTGGGACTTGGCTGAGTTGACGCA
>JAUIKI010000219.1 GCA_030430875.1 Gammaproteobacteria bacterium
ACTGTCATTACTATTTTATCAATATCTCGATAAACAGACACATCCACTTGCCCACCTGAAAATCCATATTTTTCAACATTGCTTAATAAATTATTCAAAATTTGTTCGACAATATCTGGATCAATCACAACATGCTCATTTAATTGAGTCGAAAAATTAATAGTAATATCTTTTGCAGAAAATGAAAGTTGATGAGCAGCTAATACGGTTTCAATTAGCATGTTTAGATCACATGATCTCGGCTTAATTGTTAACGTTTTTTTCTCAACTCGTGCAAAATCTAACACGTTATGAATCAATCGCGACAAACGCTGCGCTTCTTGAGAAATGACTGAAAGAAATTGTTTAGGTTTAGTGTTTTGCGCATCTATTGTATTTTGTTTTTCCATTTCATCGGACAACAGCTCTGCATACAATCGAATATTTGTCAGTGGTGTTTTTAATTCATGTGACACTTGATTAACAAAGTTCACACGTTGTTTAGCGAGACGATCTTCCCGGGTATGCTCGCGATAAATTGAAACCGCCAATCCCGTCAACACTAAAAAAACTATCGCTAACAACAGCAACATGTTCCACCAAGTTAGCATAGAACTCACAGTTAGATTCTTAGAAAAATAGTTAAGCTTCCAGGCACCCAAAGGATGATCCAGTGGATAAATGGCAATGGGAGCTTGCTGCTCATCAATTTGTTGATCGCCCCATTGATATAATATATTCCCTCTTGCATCACCTAGTTGAATTCGAAAATCTGTCTGATCTTGGATCGTGTCAGGCAGCAAACTAATCATCTGAGCTAACATGCGCATTGGCTCTAGCTCAAAACCAAATAATTCACCTTGATCGGACTTCACCCAAAACAATAAATTCATTTCTTTTCCCCAAAACCACGTATACCAACCATGTGTCATGGCAATCTCTGCAGCTGGCTCTTTTGACTCAAGCGATGACGCGCTGGGAAATTTAATCTTTTGAGGGGCAGACAGTTGACTGACAGCAACATCAGCTGCCATTTTATCATTATACAGTTGATATAAGATTGCTTTGTCCTTCCAAATATCTGTCGTACGCTCTAAAAATTCTGACTCATGTGATAATAATTTATCTCCCATCGGTGGGAACAACCGTCGACCCTCTGCCGACATCACCAAAACTTGTCGAATCTCTGGTGTCTTACGAACATAATCACGAAGTGTCACTTTCTCTGCTGTTAACTGCTGCACATCACGCATAAATTTTTGTTCCAGATTTTTAGGATATTGCAGTAAATTAATCTCGACAGCTTGCAATTGTGCCTGCACTAATGATTGGATTTGATGCTCTCGTGTTAACGTTTCTTGTTTCAGCAGATAGCCTGATGCCAACATTAACAAAGCCATTGGCAAAATGATTAACAGCAATAAACGAAACCACAATTTTGTTTTCAAAAACGACCTCAAAAATAGTCAATGCCACTCAGTAGCTGAGTGGCAACGTTGTTCCTCACTCAATTATTTGATGGATTGTTGATTTTCAATCGAATAGTTTTTCTCAACCAGTCCTTTGCGTGACTTATTCCAATCCTCAGACTGTATTGCCTCAGCATCCTCGTCATATGCCTCAGCTTCTTCAGCAAGCTCTGGCGCACCATAAAGCCGTGCATTCTCACGAAACACCCCTGCATTATATTCAAAAATCTCTTTTGCTTCATCGATTTTACCTTCATCACGCAACTGAACCGCACGCTTGCTTTTCTCATTGGCAACTTGGCGTACGGCTGGCACCAACACATCTCTATTTAAAGCTCCTGCAACAGTAACATCAGAATCAGAAAAACTCACATTCAGCGTATCAGAAAACTGATGTTTTTGTTTATCTAAAATATTATTATAGGTCACATCAACATCAACTAATTTCTTGGTTTCATTCACACTTCCTTTGGGAACTTCAACTTCAATTAAGACATATTTTTCTTGCTCGCTATTTAATTGACTAAATCTCGTGTGCACTTGTCCATTGTCAATCTCAGCTTCTCGCCCCAGCACTCTCAACGGCTTGATGCCTTCTGCACAGTGAATAATGATTTCAATATCTTGTGCGACAACGGAGGTTGCACTGTTAAATTCCTGGCGAAAAATATCCGCTAACTCAATTGCATTTTCAACAAACACATGATTGCCATCACTATAGCCTGCTAATTGCACCATTAAGTCTTCGTTATAACCCAAACCCAACCCAATTGTGGTGACACTCATTCCTTCTTTGGCAAGCGACATTCCCAACTGCCCCAATTCAGCAGGTGAGCTTGGCCCAACATTTGCTTGGCCATCTGATAGCAAAATCACTCGATTCACTCGCTCTTTGGTTAAAAATTTTCTGATTTCACTGGCACCTTTGCTGACACCGGCAAACAAAGCAGTTGAGCCTTGATCACGAATACGCTCAATTTCACCCGCGATGCGAGATTTATCGGTTAGTTTAGTTGCTGGCACAATCACATCCACCAAATCATCATAGACAATCACTGACACAATATCGTTAGCATTTAAATAATCCAATGATTTAATGGCAGCATCTTTTGCACGCGCTAATTTTTCACCTGCCATTGAACCAGAACGATCCAACACCAAAGCAATATTCACTGGCGCTCTATTATGCTTTTCCGGCAATTCAAACCCCGTCAAACCCACTTTAATAAATGTCGTTTGTGTTTGGCCAGCCAACATCACTGATGCACCAGCATCAATATTCACTTGAACTTGGGGAACATACTCTTTTGCGTAACCAGCTGTCGTCATTGAGAGCAACAAGCTGAAACTTAATAAGCTGCGATAAAAAATGTTCACGATTTATTCTCCTATAGAATGAATGATATCAATTTAAACGCATGTTGCGTCATACTTGTTTACTATCTTAGGCAACCCTATGGAAAAATGGTCAAAAAATTGTAGTGGAGATGTAAAATAATTGTAAAATCAATATCTTTAATGGGATTTTTTGATTTTGGCAAAATATTGACTAATACTTTTAGAGTTAAGTGTCACGAAAAATATTAATAAAACACGTTAATTTAGCGGCCAAATTAACCATCGCCTTAATGTAAAACATGCTTTTTACCGGAGTTTCATATGTGGCAACAATATCAAACAACATTAACACCAAAATCACGCGGTTTCCATCTCATCACGCATGAACTCACACAATCACTGCATGACCTGAAAAAAATCAATGTAGGGCTCGCGCATTTTTTCATCCAACATACATCAGCATCATTATGCATTAATGAAAATGCTGATCCTGATGTCCGAGCTGATCTTGAAGCACATTTCAACCACTTCGTGCCAGAAGATGCGAGCTACTATCAACATACTCTTGAAGGTTCTGATGATATGCCTGCGCACATCAAAGCAATAACTGTTGGTAGCAGCTTG
>JAUIKI010000220.1 GCA_030430875.1 Gammaproteobacteria bacterium
AATATGAGCATGATTATTTTTGTCAAAAGACTATTTAGCTCTTACTTTATCTCGATAGGCTCAACTCATTAAATTATTCATAATTTATCATCGAATTAGCCAAGTTTTATACTACCTTTAGCTTTAAAATTTGTTGTCTTAGCATTGAAATTTTTTACTTTAACATTCATATCGTTCTCATGGAGTCGAATATATGATTTAGGGCTATTGCTTCCACCTATGCGAACACGAATTTTATTTGTTGCTGCCAGAGTAGCAACGCCGGCTTTGAGATTTAATTTCGAATAATCACCTGCATCTTTACCCTGCTGCACTAAAACCTCTGTTTTATCTATCTTAAGAGAATTTTTTCCAGCAGCACTTGAAGGAGCTGCAGGCATACTGACAGGCGCAGCAGCACTTGTTGATGCTTCGGGAGCTGCTGGAGCACTTCCTCCAACATCAATTTGAAGAGCATCTTTGATCGATTGGTTCAATTTTTTCTTAAACTCAAACTCAGGATTTTCAACAGTAAAACCCAGGCTCAGACCAATGCCAACTCTAATGGATCCACTAAAAAAACGATCAAGTTGCAGACCCATGAATTCATTAACCTTATATCCATGATACGTATCATAATCCGTACCACCATGAAATGTATGACTTGTGGATATGTTATCGTATACTGTTTTCATGCTTCCGTTATAAGTTTCATCAATGTTACCGTCATGTTGTCGCGTATAAAGTCCATTTGTTTGATACGTCACACCAGCTGGATTCATTTCCAATTTATTTTCCGTCCCACTACAATTATTCACCAAACTTAACTTATCTGTATCAAACTTAAGTTCATTAAATGTATTATTTGCAAGCGTGATGCATTCATCCGCACCACCTTTTGAGGTCATTTGAAAGAAATTCTCACCATTGATTAACTCAACAGTGGTTGATGCTCCCTCTCCTTCATTGAGCAAATGCAAATGATTGATTGCATCATCTGGTGCATCGTCTTGCTCGAGCAATAATTGTTTATTCCCCGGATCTTGGTCCATCACAATGCGATTCAGTGCCGCATCTGAAAAAATTCGTTTGGTTTGATTAGCACTCGGGTCAAATTTTGGCAGATTATCTTTGTTATACAAACAACCCGTGATGACCGGGAAATTTGGATTACCCTCTAAAAATGACACCAACACTTCTTGATCAACAAGAGGTCGTCTGAAATCACCGCATTGATCTCCGGTCATTTCTTGCTGGACTCTCGCACGAATGGTGTTTTTCAATTGATCCCAACGAAATAGAATTTCCACACGACCTTGATCATCCAATGATTCACTGACAACTTTCGCTGTGTGTGTACTGAAAATCTTCGGTGCCACATCTTTTAACATTGGAAAGGGCATTCGTCCTTCCGGAATGCATTGAAACGAATTGAAAATCTCCAAGCCAGAGTTGGATTGGTCTTGTTGGCTGTAGCTGCCATCAAAAAATTGATAACGCACTGAGGTGATCAAAAACTTCTTGTCGTTTAAATAATCATAACCCGGCGCTTGCAACAAAAAATATCGATTACGCTCTAAATCCAAATAATTAGAATGCACTTCAGCAACATCCATCTGCCCTTCAAGAACACTCGATAGCTGACGCGCTTTTTGCTCACCATCTTTGCGATCCCAATACACCTCTCGATGTTCATTGGCAATCAATGGCGGCAATTTTACTTCAGAATTCTTGTCAACCAGCGACTTCGTCGCCAAATCCTTCTTCGGAGAGTCTGGATTGTAGCTATTAAAACAAACCTCTTGCACCATGGCTTGTCGATCTTGATGCCAGTCATAAATACACCGATCGTCAGATTTTCCGTATCGATATACTTTATCAATCAACTCATCTTCTTCTTGAGCCGGTGAGTCGGCTAAATACATGGTGTGCGACGCTTCTTCATGACGAAAATACAGGTAAATTCCATCGTCTTGTAATAATCGAATAATGAAAGCTAAATCAGTTTCTTGGTATTGCGCACACACTTCGCGCTTTTGATGCTTACTTTTATTTAGTTTTGAATCATCAATCGTGCACGTCCATTCACCTAATTCTTTACACACTTTGGTGACAATTTGTGGAACGGTTTCTTCTTTAAAAATTCTGGAATTTTTTCGATATCTCAGTAAACTGCAGCTTGATTGCAGTTGCGCTTCATACACGTACAAATCATCCGAACGGTGTCCTTTGGAGGAAAACTGCGTAATAACCCCATTAAAGTAACGAATGTTTTTATCATCCGCAAACAATCCAGGCTCGTCCATGCGGATGCTGGCCGTTGCATTGCAATACAGTAATTTATTCGGATCAATCGCTTTATCGTGGGACAACAACGTCACATGAATGGCGTATAAACCGGTGGAAAACTCTTCATAGTCGCAACGCTCTAGCATCAAATAGTCTTTATCGAAACCAGAGTCATTGACAACAAATTGAATGGCGTGATTAATCTGGGTAAATAATCCCATAATATGCTCCCTAGCAAAACTGGTGATGATTTTGCTTTTTTATGCAGACGGTGTGTTATCTAAACACTCAATCCACTAATATTGAGTGTTTCACCCTGAATGTAGGCGCAAATTATGCAAAAAATGTGAACGAAATGGTTAATATGGTTATCTCTGCCAAAATAGTATTTGGCTGTTTCTTTATCTCGATAGGCTCAACTCATTAAATTATTCATAATTTATCGTCGAATCAACCAAGGTTTATCTTTTTTCCGTTGACTCTAAAGTTTGTTACCTTAGCATTGACATTTTTTACTTTGAAATTCATCTCTTTTTCATGGAGTCGAATATATGATTTAGGTTTACTTACTCCGCCAATACGAATATCAACCTTCTTTTTTGCTGCCAACGTAGCAACACCTGCTTTGAGACATACTTTTGAGTAATCGCCTTGATCTTTACCCTGCTGAATTAAAATTTCTTTTTTATCCATTTTAAGCGAATTTTTTCCAGCAGCATTTGAAGAAGGAGGTCCAGCAGGAGGCGCAAGCATAGGGGCAGGTCCAGCAGGAAGCGCAAGCATAGGGGCAGGTCCAGCAGGAAGCGCAAGCATAGGGGCAGGTCCAGCAGGAGGCGCAGACATAGAGACAGGTCCAGCAGAGGCACTTGTTGATGCTTTGGGAGCCGCTGACGCACTTTCTCCAACATTAATCTCAAAAGCATCTTCTATTTTATGCACAAGATCTTGCGCGACCTTAATCACAGGATCAACAGCAATATCCAACGTTAAACCGAAACCAACTCTATACGCTGCACTTGCAAAATATTCGCTCCGCATTCCACCAAAAAAATTATTTTGCAACCCAACAAAAAAATTACTTTGTATTCCACCTAATATATGCAGCTACTGTAAAAGACTATCTATAAA
>JAUIKI010000221.1 GCA_030430875.1 Gammaproteobacteria bacterium
TTTGCAGAGAATTAGCACTCTGGATGATCTAATTGTTCTGCAATAATTTCAGTGATTTTATGCGATGTTTTGGCATAAAAATTTGCACCTGATTGTTTGAATTCTGCCATATCATCGATATAGCCATAAAGCGCTGCAATCGTTGACATATTGGCATTTTTTCCAACAAGGATATTCTCTTTCATGATCACCAATAATTGTTATTTATCTTTGGATCCCCCCCCCTCCGAGATTTCCGCTTTGCGGTTAAAATAGGTTCTCTACAATGGCGCTAAAAGCTAGGGAGTCTAAGGTTACTCACCCTGCGCTACAATTCAAACCATGATTTAGACTAAATGTGCACATAGCACAATTATCACCAAAGCAAATTGATAATCCACAGCTTCCTTTTCCAGCACTACACCCCGCACAAACTTTTAGACCCTCAGGGTTGCTAATACAGCCGTCATCTGGAGAGTCTGAATCATGACCAGTTGTGGTGTTTTTTAATACTAAATTATCAATAAGCAGTTGGGTAGCGGGCTCATTTAAAAAACGGTCTATTGATTCTTTGTTCAGGTCATTGGCATGGCTTAGGCCAGTGGGAATAATTGACAGTAACGCAATAAATATTAGGATTTTGCTCATTATATCACCTCATTTTTTGATTGTCGGCGGGCAGCTTATAGTTAATCAAGCATAAGCTGGTTGCGATGATACAGACAGATATATTAGTGTCAATAAAATCATAAGGGTGGTTAAAAGTGCTATATTTTGCGAAATAGTAATTATAGTAGGAGTATTAATCAAGTTTTGATTGATCTAATTGTTCTGCAATAATTTCAGTGATTTCATGCGGTGTTTCGGCATAAAAATTCGCACCTGATTGCTTGAATTCTGCCATGTTATCGATATAGCCATAAAGCGCTGCAATCGTCGACATGTTGGCATTTTTTCCAGCAATGATATCTCTGGCGTGATCACCAACATAAATCGTTTCAGATGGCTCGCAATCAATTTCCTTACATGCTAGTAATAAACCCTCGGGATCAGGCTTGCTTTGTTTGACATGATCTGGACATATTATGGTAGAGCAACGATGAGCCAGTTGAAGCTGTTCGAGTAAGGGTTGCGTGAATCGCAATGGCTTGTTGGTGACAATTCCCCATTTCAAATGGGTGGATTCCAAAAAATTAAGTAACGTTTCAATGCCGTCAAAAAACCGGGTATCGATGACAAGGTTGTCAGCATATGCAGTCAACAGTTGCTGATGAATATCATCAACTTCGGTTGGGTTTGTTTTTTCTGGAAATCCGAGTGCAGCTAAAGCGCGCGCGCCATTTGAGACAACTGTTCGAATAATTGTCTCAGGTAGTGGAGAAAGATTATGTTCATTACGAACATAATTAATGGCATGCGTAAAATCAGGTGCGGTATCAAGCAAGGTTCCGTCAAGATCAAATAAGACTGCTTTCAATGTTGGCATGATTAGGTCTGGTTTGGTTTGGTTGCATGAATAAGATAATTGACATCGATATCATTTGGATTGAGACGGTAATGCCGAGTGATGGGGTTGTATGTCATGCCAGTGATTTCTTGAAATTGAAATTCAGTTGCACGTATCCATTTTGTCAATTCAGACGGCTTAATGAATTTTTGATAGTCATGTGTGCCCTTGGGCAATAGCTTTAAAATATGTTCAGCGCCAATGATTGCGAACAAATAAGATTTTGGATTGCGATTGATAGTGGAAAAAAATACGTGCCCTGAAGGCTTAACTAATTTTGAGCAGGCTTGAATAATTTGCTTAGGATCTGGTACATGTTCCAACATTTCCAGGCAAGTGATGATGTCAAATTGCTGGTGGTTTTGAGGGTTTGAGGCAAGTTCTTCTGCTGTAATTTGTTGGTAGTCAACGTGAATGCCGCTTTCTATACCGTGAATTTTTGCAATGGCAAGAGAGGTTTCTGCCATGTCAATGCCGGTGACTGCTGCGCCGCGCTGACTCATGCTTTCTGCTAAAATGCCACCGCCACAACCGATATCTAAAACAGTTTTTCCAGACAGTTTGGCGCGTTCGTCAATAAAATTTAAGCGTAAGGGATTGATCTCATGCAGTGGCTTGAATTCACTGTTTTTATCCCACCAGCGATTAGCTAAGGATTCAAATTTTGCAATTTCTGTAGGATCAAGATTTGCTTCTTTCATAGTTAATTTTAATATTTAGTACTTATTACATAAATGTTTGATTTATTCAATTATGTGGCGATTCGTTGATGCCAAGAGCTTAAATCGGTTTTTATTGTAGCATAGTCAATGGTTTTTAATTCGCGATTTTCCATCATGAGTTTGCCATGAATCCAGCTGTGAGTGACATGTGGACTTTGATCGACATAAACCAGTTGAGATTTAGGATGATACAAGGGTTGAGATTCTGGAGATGACATGTCAATGGCAATGATATCAGCATATTTACCAACATGAAGACTGCCAATTTTATCGTGTAAATCAAGTGCCATGGCTGCATTTTGAGTAGCAAATTGCAAAATAGTTTGTGCATTAAGTGCATTTGCTTTGTTAGCATGAATCTTTGCAAGTAGAGCGGCAAATCGCATTTCATCCCACAGGCTCAGCGCGTTGTTGCTCGCAGCGCTATCAGTGCCAAGTGCGATATTAATGCCTTGTTGAACAAGCTCAGTAGTGGGGCAAATGCCACTGGCTAATTTTAAATTAGATTTAGGGCAGTGAATAATGTGCACATTGTGAGTATGTAAAAGATCAATGTCATTTGATGTAAGTTGAGTCATGTGCACGGCTTGCAGGCGGTTAGAGAGCAGCTCAAGTTGCTGAAGTTTTTCTATGGGACGACAACCAAATTGCTGTACGTAATCTTGGACTTCTTGAGCGTTTTCATGCAAATGAATCTGAATGGGGATATTCAGTTCTTCTGCATAGGTGTTGATTTTTGTCAGGTAGGCGTCGTCTAACGTATAAACGGCGTGTGGCCCAAATGCCGTTGTGATTAAATCATCATGTCGATAGTTATCATGTAATTCCAAGGATTTATGCAGATATTCATCGGCATTTTGCGCATAAGTGCTCGGGAAATTTATAATTGGACTGGCAATTTGGCAGCGAATACCACAGGTTTTGACTGTTTCTGCGACGGTTTCAGGAAAAAAGTACATATCACTAAAGCAAGTGATACCAGAGCGTAACATTTCAATAATGGCTAGTTGCGTGCCTGTTTTAACGAATTCGGGGTTGAGCCAACGTTGTTCAGCTGGCCAGATGTGCTCAGTTAACCAGGTTTGTAATGGCGTGTCATCAGCAAGACCTCGAAATAAGGTCATAGCTGCATGCCCATGCATATTGATTAGCCCGGGCATCAATAC
>JAUIKI010000222.1 GCA_030430875.1 Gammaproteobacteria bacterium
GGCGATCCGCCTAAAAAACCAATCAATGCGCCTGCAATAATTGCTGCATACAAACCATGTTGAGGCGGCACACCACTAGCAATTGCAAGCGCCATAGCCAGCGGCATTGCCAAAATACCAACAATGATTCCCGCAACAAGATCATGTCGAAACAACAAGAATGAATAACCTTTTTTAAATGCTCGACGAATAGCATAGGCAATGGTTATCTGGTCTGTATTTTCAATATTAAATAAGGACATACCTTAAAATCTCATTAGTCTAATGCAATCAAGTGATTAAATTATAGTCTTTTGTAAATGCTTCACCCAAACGAACTCACCCAAAAGCGATTAAAAATTGAACTTTATCTTGCACTCAACACCGTTATAATAAAAAAATAATAGTAGAAGAAATGAGGAAAAAAGAATCAGATCGAGGCACAAAATTTAGTTACCAGCTAATAATCGACCAATTTTTCAACGAAAATATGGGGCTTTTTAACCATTTTTTATCATCATGCTTTATCACAAAGGCATTTCCTCATTAACATTAATGTCTTAAGAATTTTATAAAACTTAATATTTTTGCCTATAATCATTAAGAGATCAGCATAATATCAATAAAGCCAAGATAGCAAATAAACTAAGATTTTTACTCATCATGCGCCAGCTCATTGAGCGAAGAAGTTATTCTGACAGCCTAATAGTGTAAAGGATTTATTGTGCAAACATAAGGATCAATATGACGAAACGTCACTTACCCAATGATCAAGATCCAACTGAAACTCAAGAGTGGTTGGATGCATTAGATTCCGTCATTCAACAAGAAGGTGTGGATAGAGCCCACTATTTGTTAAATCAACTCGTTGGATCATTTACATTAAGCAACACTCCGCCAGAAAACATTATCAGCACAGCTTATCGCAACACAATTCCAGCAATTAAAGAAGATCGCTTACCTGGTGACGTATTTATTGAACGCAGAATTAGATCCATCATTCGTTGGAATGCGTTAGTCATGGTCATGCGAGCCAACCAAATCGATGCATCTATAGGTGGCCACATCTCCACTTTTTCATCCATCGCAACATTATATGATGTGGGTTTTAATTATTTTTTTCGAGGGCCGTCAGAAAAACATCGTGGTGACTTAATTTATTTTCAAGCACACTCATCACCAGGAATTTACGCACGTGCTTTCCTCGAAGAAAGACTCGACGAAGAACACCTCAAACAATTTCGTCAAGAAATTGATGGCCATGGTCTTTGCTCTTACCCTCACCCATGGCTTATGCCAAATTTCTGGCAATTCCCAACAGCATCTATGGGGCTTGGACCACTGCAAGCAATTTATCAAGCACATGTAATGAAGTATCTAACATATCAAAAATTACTACCAGAAACTGATCGAAAAGTCTGGGCATTTATTGGCGATGGCGAAATGGACGAACCTGAGTCTTTGGCTGGATTGTCGTTAGCTGGACTTGAAAAATTAGATAATCTTATTTTTGTCGTTAATTGCAATTTACAACGATTAGACGGTCCTGTTCGTGGCAATGGAAAAATTATTCAAGAGCTAGAACGCGTTTTTAGAGGCGCTAATTGGAATGTTATCAAAGTGGTTTGGGGGCAGAAATGGGATGCGCTATTTGCTAAAGATAAAACTGGAATTTTACAGTACTATCTTGATAAAACAGTCGATGGTGAATATCAAAATTATAAAAACAAAGGAGGCGCTTACACTCGCAAGCATTTTTTTGGAAAACACCCTGATTTACTCAAATTAGTTGAAGACTTATCTGATGAAGATATCTATCAACTTAATCGCGGCGGACATGATCCTTATAAAGTCTATGCAGCCTATGCTCAAGCAGTTAAACACACAGGTCAACCCACAGTTATTCTCGCTAAAACAGTCAAAGGTTACGGTATTGATAAAGCAGAAGCTGACAATACAACACATGCCGTGAAAAAAATCTCTGTAGATGGATTGAAAAAATTTCGTGACCGCTTTAACTTGCCGATAAAAGACAATGAATTAGAAGAGCTACCTTTTTATCAACCACCTCAAAATTCTCCAGAAATCACCTATCTCAAAAAACGCCGTGAAAATTTAGGTTGTCATATTCCAACTCGACTCACTAACTGCGCAACATTAAAAACACCATTATTTAATACCTTTGAAAAACACATTAAGTCAGATCGACCAGCATCAACAACCATGATGTTTATTCGAATGTTAAATGCCTTAGTTAAAAATCCTGATATAGGTGATCGTATTGTTCCCATTGTGCCAGATGAAGCACGAACCTTTGGGATGGAAGGCCTATTCAAACAACTTGGTATTTATTCATCGGTTGGACAACTCTATGAGCCAACCGATGCAGGTCAAATCATGGTATACAAAGAAGACACAACGGGAAAAATTCTAGAAGAAGGTATTAATGAATCTGGCGCTATGGCCGCATGGATTGCCACCGCAACAGCTTATAGCAACCATAATTTACCGATGATCCCTTTTTATATATTTTACTCCATGTTTGGACCACAACGTACTTTAGATTTATGTTGGGCCGCTGGTGACATTCAAGCGAGAGGGTTTTTAATTGGCGCAACATCTGGACGAACCACTTTAAATGGTGAAGGATTACAGCATCAAGACGGCCACAGCCATCTTCTCACAGCAAACATTCCTAATTGTATCAGTTACAATCCAGCCTATGCTTATGAACTGGCAGTTATCATACACTCTGGATTAAAACGCATGTATCAAGATAAAGAAAACGTGTTTTACTATATCACTTTACTCAATGAAAATTATTTACAATCTGAAATTGATAATCAACATCAAGAGGGCATTATCCGCGGGATGTATTTGCTAAAAGAAGACACCAGACCAAGCAGCTGTCATGTACAACTTTTAGGATCAGGTGCAATGTTACTAGAAGCACTTGAAGCAGCTAAACTCTTACGAGAGCATTACAATATCAGCACAAATGTTTGGAGTGTCACAAGTTTCACCGAATTAAGACGTGATGGACTTGATAAAAAACGTTGGAATTTGCTACACCCCAATGATAAACCTAAATTAAGCTATGTTGAACAATGTCTTCAAGATCATGAAGGACCCGTCATTGCCACTAGTGACTACGTCAAATTATATGCTGATCAAATTCGTGAATTCATCAAAAAACCTTACACGACTCTCGGCACTGATGGATTTGGTCGATCTGATACCCGTAAAAAACTACGTCATTATTTTGAAGTGGATCGTTATTTTATTACACTGGCAGCCTTAGAATCATTAGCCAACTTAGGCAGTATTGATAGCAAATTTGTCGGTGATGCAATTAGTCGTTTCAACATTGATCCAAGTAAAGCA
>JAUIKI010000223.1 GCA_030430875.1 Gammaproteobacteria bacterium
AAACCCCACTTGGCTATGCACCGTAAAAGCAAAATCAACGGGGGTTGCATCTTTAGGTAAATCGACCACATGACCATCTGGGGTAAAAACATAAATTCTATCCTCAACGATATCATGTCGGAACTCTTCTACAAATCCGCTTAAATCACCTAGCTCATCTTGCCATTCAAGCACCTGCCTCAACCAGGCAATTTTAGCTTCATAGCTACTGGCCTCACTTCGAGTATCCATGCCTTTATATCGCCAATGTGCGCATACGCCCAGCTCTGCCTCTTCATGCATCGCAACCGTTCGAATTTGCACTTCCAGGATTTTTCCTTCTGGACCGATAACAGCAGTGTGCAGTGATCGATAGCCATTTAATTTTGGTTGAGCAACATAATCATCAAACTCTTTTGGAATATACCGCCAAATGGCGTGAACAATACCCAGTGCGGCATAACAGTCTTTCATTTCTTTTACTAAAATTCGCAACGCACGGATATCATAAATTTCATGGAAATCGAGTTTCTTCTGACGCATTTTCCGCCAAATGCTATAGATATGCTTCACTCGCCCCATGACAGTTGCCTCAACACCTGCTTGTTTGAGCGACTGCTCCAGCTCACTTTGTACTGTATGAATATATTTTTCTCGATCAACTCGCTTTTCATCTAACAAACTAGCAATGCGAGAATAAACGTCTGGTTCAAGATAACGAAAAGCTAGATCCTCTAACTCCCACTTTAAGTGCCCTATTCCCAAACGATGAGCAAGTGGTGAATAAATGTAGAATACTTCTCTGGCAACTCGACTCTTTTTTTCTGCAGATGCATTTTTGATAGCACGAATTGCGCAGGTTCTTTCAGCGAGTTTAATCAGCGCAACTCGCACATCGTCAATCAAAGCAACCAACATTTTTCGCAATTTATCAACTTGCTCTGTTGATTGACCAAATACTTGCTGCTCTTCTGGATTTTGCAACAAACTAATTGCAGCCATTTGCAACACACCTTGAATCAATTTGGCAACTGTTGCTCCAAATTCAGCTTCAACTTTTTCAATAGCTATTTTTTTCTCACGAACTGCTCGATACAATACAGCAGCGATGAGGGCATCTTGATCCAAATGAAGATCTGCCAGAATTTCCACCATTTCGATACCGGTGAAATAGCTGCTGTGGTTTTCTGCCCATATTCGATTTTCATCAGCAGCTTGTTTATCAACTTGCTGACTCAATAAGCAAGCATGCTGCAATCGCTCAATTTCTTTTATCTCAACTTTAAGCTGAATATGCTTGAGCCATGCATCCAAATCAAATGACTCAAGTTGAGATGAATGATAGTCGCGAATTTTAACCATAATTAAACTCGATCAAAAACGGCAATTGCTTCAACATGTGCAGTATGTGGAAAAAGATCAATTATTCCCGCCTTCGTCAGTTGATAGCCTTTTTGAATTAACTCACTGGTATCTCGTGCTAATGTTGCAGGATTACATGAGATATAGACAATGCGCTTGGCATTGAATCGATGAATCACATCAATCATTGCTTGCGCTCCTGCTCGAGGAGGATCTAATAAAATTTTATCCCATTCTTTAAAAAACCACGATTGTTTTGATTCTTCAAAATCAGTTGTAAATAAATTTGCACAGAAAAATTCTGTATTGCTGATTTGATTATCTTCAGCATTACGTCTAGCACGACAAATCGCAACATCATCAGCTTCAACACCAACAACATTATTGGCATATTTTGCAAGCGGCAAACTAAAGTTACCAATTCCACAAAACAAATCCAAAACTCGATCTTGCGAAGATATCTCCAGCTCTTGCAAAGCAAGCGCTATCATCTTCTGATTAACTGCAGCATTTACCTGAATAAAATTTTGTGGGTGGAAAGATAATGTCAACTCTTCTGCTGGAATTTGATAGGCCATATCAGGCAATGAATTCTCCGGCCAAAGTGACGTGAGATTACCTTCTTCTTTTGGCTGTAAAAACAATCGAAAACCATGCAACTCGGCAAACTCTTTTAATACTTGCTCATCAGTTGCTGAAAGTGTTATCAAATTTCGAATTATTAATGCCGTATTAAACGTTTCATGCGCATCACCAACTGAGATTTCAATCTGTGGTATTTTTTGGAATACTTCAAGTGATCGAATTAGCTCACGCAATGCAGAAATTTTCTCACTCACTGATTTATCCAATATTGGACAAGATGTCATATCAGTGACGAATGATGAAAATTTTTCATGGAAACCGACTAACACTTCATCACGTTTAGCAACATAACGAACAGCGAGTCGAGCTTTACGCCGATAATGCAATGCAGGCCCAGTCACTGCTTCCATAATATTCTTAGGCTGAACCCCTGCAAAATGCTGCAACTGTTCTAGCAATGTGTGCTGCTTAATTTGCAATTGTTTTTCAAGCGAGAAGTGCTGCAAACGACAACCACCACACATTGAGAAATGAGGGCATACTGGAGACTCTCTGTCAGGGCTTGCTGAAACAATATCGAGAATTTCTGCTTGCAAAAACCGACGGTGTTTTTTCCGAATTTTTGCAATGACTTTTTCACCAACCAATGCACCTTCGACAAAAACAGTTTTGCCTTTTAATTTAGCAATACCGCGACCTTGATGATCCAACCCCTCAATAGTAAATTCTATTTCTGATTTCTGTGTTGCTATATTAGAATCACTCACATTGTTACTCCGCTGTTTTCTTGCCATTTGGTTAAAAATTCAGTGAAGTGTGGTTTATTAGCATCACTCAAAAATTGCTTTAATCGATGAATTTCTTTCGCATGGTTCTCTGCAGTCAGTTGTCCGCGCATTAATTGAAATCGTAAAAAAACCAAATATGTATTCAACACATCTGTTTCACAATAATTGCGAATCGACTGAAGATTATTTTTTTGAAATTCTTGCAACACATTAGAACCAGACATACCCATTTTTCCTGGAAAGCCAAGAAACGTCGCCATTTGATCAAGCGGCGCAACAGCGCGCGATTGATAGCCAGCCAATACATCCATCAAATCAATGTGTCGCATGTGAAATCGATTTAAATAGTTATTCCAACGAAATGTGCTATCAAAATCACCAATATCCCAATATCGACTTGCGGTAATCTGATGAAACATCGCACGATAATGCAAAACAGGTAGATCAAATCCACCACCATTCCAAGAAACCAGTGTTGGTGAATATTTTTCAATGCCAGAAAAAAAACGGCTTATTATTTCTTGTTCAGAAGATGATTCTTCACCCAATGACCACACATTAATTCGCTCAGGCGCTGCCAAAACCACAGAAATTGCCACAATTTTGTGTAAAAAATGGCGCTGG
>JAUIKI010000224.1 GCA_030430875.1 Gammaproteobacteria bacterium
GCCCCATTTGTTCTCAAAACTACTCTGCGGCTGTGTGCTCATCAGTAGATGTGCTTTCAGTAACAACCTCAGTCTCTACAGCATTAACTTCCACGTATTCATCAACGCCTCGACCTGCTTCTTCTTGGCCAGCAAGACAAGCATCAGCAATTGATTTCGCGTAAAGAGTGATTGCACGCAAAGAATCATCATTGCCTGGAACAACATAATTAATTCCATCCGGACTACTGTTACTATCAACAATGGCAATCACTGGAATACCAATCTTATTTGCTTCAGTGACAGCAATATGCTCATGCTCGACATCAATCACAAATAATGCATCAGGCAATCCACCCATATCCTTAATACCACCAATACTGCGCTCTAATTTCTCCATTTCACGCGTCAACACTAACACTTCTTTTTTTACTAACTGATCAAATGTTCCATCTTCTTTTTGCGTTTCAAGGTCACGGAAACGCTTTATTGACTGACGAATTGTTTTATAATTAGTCAACATGCCACCTAACCAACGATGATTAACATATGGCATTCCTGCGCGTGTTGCTTGCTCTTTAATGATTTTACTTGCAGCACGTTTAGTACCAACAAATAAGACTTTATTCTTATTTGAGGCTAAATCCTTAACAATTTGACAAGCCTGATCAAGAGCTGTAACTGTTTGATCTAAATTAATGATATGAATTCGATTTCGAGCACCATACAAGTAAGGTGCCATTTTCGGATTCCAATAACGGGTCTGATGACCAAAGTGGGCGCCAGCTTTTAATAGCTCGCGTATATCTACTGAACTCATGAAATACTCCTCGGGTTGAGCCTCCATACACCCCATTATCCAACCTTAAAGGCACCCAGGATCACGTGTCGATGTATGTGTGGGATTAAAATTATTTATGTTCAAAAAGCCGGAGTTTTATACCACAAAACACAGAAAATTGAAACAAATACTATCTAATCTTGTGAAACTGAAGCTTTTCTCTTCCATCATATTCTATTGCGACAGCCTGATATTATTGGGGTATCACTTACCCGCATTTAGGCATATTGTTGGACGAGGCTTACTTATAATGCGAAAATCCCCCCTGAAAAGACAAATATATTGCATAATATGCTCAAGATAACTTTCAATGAGTCATTCGAAAACAAAAAACAACAAAGCAACCTCTTAGCACTCTGAGCTCACATATAACAGAAATGCTAAGTTTAAAAAGCCAACAAACTGATTATTCATTACCACAAAACAGACATATAAAGATGAGTGTTCTGATAAAAACCTCGGAAGAAATTGAAAAAATGCGTGTAGCCGGCAGACTTGCAGCTGAGGCTCTAATGATGATTGGAGAGCATGTTAAGGCAGGCATCTCCACAGGCGAACTTGATCGCATCTGTCACGATTATATCACCAACGTGCAAGAAGCTATCCCTGCCCCACTGAATTATCGAGGCTTTCCTAAGTCTATTTGCACATCAATCAATCATGTTATTTGCCATGGAATACCCAGCGATAAAAAAATCCTTAAGAAAGGTGACATAATTAATATTGATATTACTGTAATCAAAGACGGCTATCACGGTGATACCAGCAAAATGTTTTTCGTTGGCAGCCCATCAATTCAAGCAGAAAAACTTGTGAAAACCACACAAGAATGCTTGTATAAGGCAATAAAGATGGTAAAACCAGGCATCCAGCTTGGCGACATTGGTCACTGCATTCAAACTCATGCGGAAGCTCACCAGTTCTCTGTAGTCAGAGAATATTGCGGACATGGAATCGGTCAAGTCTTTCACGAAGATCCTCAAGTTTTACACTATGGGAAACCAAATACTGGTCTTGCTTTAAAAAAAGGTATGACATTTACTATTGAACCCATGATCAACGCAGGCAAACGATTCACACTATTATTGCCTGATGATTGGACCGTTATAACCAAAGACCGAAAACTCTCCGCACAATGGGAGCACACGCTTTTAGTCACAGAAAATGGCTGCGAAGTGCTAACCAAACGCGATGAAGAAACCGAACTATCTTAGGCTTTCACTCTTATGTCCTCAACCATGCAGTCATCACCAAAATCCACTGAATTTCACACCATTTCCGGCTTTGACCCCGTGTCATTTCAAGATAATCTTGCAAAAACCACTGCAAAAGAAAAATGCTTCAAAGAAGCTATCGCAAAAGCTAGCAAAATATTTGATGACCACTTTAAATCGGGCATCGATATTCGCCAACTGGTTTATGGGCGCGCCTGGTTTATTGATCAGATATTATATTTTGCTTGGACACAGTTTGACTGGAAAAAGAAAGATGAAATTAATTTAGTTGCTGTGGGAGGTTACGGACGCAATGAATTACACCCATATTCGGACATCGATGTATTAATCTTACTCAAACGCAAGAACCACCCTGAAGACAAACCTAACATTGAAAAATTTCTTGCGTTTCTTTGGGACATAAACTTAACAGTAGGCCATAGTGTTCGCTCAATCAAAGACTGTCAAACTGAGGCTATCAAAGATATTTCAGTGACGACAAGTTTAATGGAATCACGCACCATTGTTGGTAATGATAATCTGCGTTTAAAGATGTTAGCCTACACCAGCCCAAAAAAAATATGGAAAAATCGAGAGTTTTTCAAAGCAAAAACCCAAGAACAAAATCAACGTCACAAAAAATATAACAACACTGAATACAATCTTGAACCAAACATCAAAGGCTCACCAGGTGGGCTTCGCGACATTCAAATGATTGGCTGGATAGCCAAACGACATTTTCAAACAAATGATACCCACGACTTAGTTGAGCATGCATTTTTAACAGAAACCGAGTTTGAAATTCTAAAAAAGTGCCAAGACTTTCTTTGGACACTGCGATATGGCCTGCATATGCTGGCAGGCAGGGCTGAAGATAGACTCTTGTTTGACTTTCAACCTGGACTTGCCGAACTGCTAGCATTTCATGATGATAAAAAAAGCCTAGGTGTTGAAAAATTAATGCAGAATTACTATCGGTCTGCACTAGCACTTGCCGAATTAAATGAAGTGTTTATTCAACATTTTGATGAAGCTATTCTACGTGACAAAGAGTCCGTAAAAATCACACCACTTAACGAGCGATTTCACATTAGAAACCACTTTATTGAGGTAACCAAACCTGATATCTTTAATATTCACCCATCAGCTTTGTTAGAAATTTTTGTTTTGCTTGCGCAGCATCCTGAAATTAAAGGAGTGCGCGCTGACACAATTCGACTGATTCGCGACCACCGCCACCTAATCAATAATAGCTATCGCAATGCTCCCCATAATATTGCATTTTTTTTAGAACTATTACGCT
>JAUIKI010000225.1 GCA_030430875.1 Gammaproteobacteria bacterium
TCTCTTGCTTTTCTTGATCATCGATCTCTCTGGGAGTTACAAGAGACAGGACAATGTATTATAAAGGTTCCAGAAGCATTGTTTGATATTGATCATCCTGGACACTACAAACGCAGACTCAAGAGCGTTCAAGTATCCATGCCTTGCATCAGTGGTCCTCAGGGTGAAGTTCATGCAAGCCTTACGCTTATAAAAAGCTGGATTCGTCATGAAGCTAAACATGACAACAACTCATTAATAGATGTCGATAAAACACCTTGTAAAAGTATTGCTATAAGCCATGCTCAACAAGATTCAGGATTATTTCAATTAAACTTTCAAGATGAGCGCTACTTACCCTTTGAGGGGGCAGGTGCAATTAGCGAATGGCTTTTACAGCTTCCTCGAGAGTTTCGTAGCTTTGATTATAAAAGTATCGCTGATGTGATTCTTCATTTTTCTTACACTGCTCGTGATGCTGGAAAAATTTATCGTCAAACGGTTGAAAGCTTGTTAAAAAACCAGCTCATAAAAATGGCATTAGGATCATCTGAAAAAGGATTACACCAAGTTATTCGCATTAAATCTGAGTTTGCAAATGAATGGACAAGATTTTTAAATAGCCCTGAGATAAACACAAACTTTAATTTCCAATTGAGTAAGCAACACTTCCCTTATATGTTTAGGGGGCACAACATTAAAATTGACCGCTTAGGCGTGTTGGTCCGACTTGCTCATCCCCAAGAAGGCATGTCATTGAAGCTTAAAGTTCAACATGCATCACAACAAGGAAAAGTGTTGGATCTCAAGTCGCACGAATCATTAGAAAATCAACTCTATGGAGAATTAACAGGTAAAATCTCTATGGGGTTAGGTCAATACCAAATTATGATTGACTCTGAAAGTTCTAAGGATTTATTAATTAGTAAAGAGGTGAAGGGGGAGCAAGTGGAAAAAATTGATGAAACCAAAATCAAGGACTTACAGATTATATGTTTTTATAAAGTGAGTTGATAGTTTAGCTTTTTCTCGATTAGGGTTGAAAATTAAAAGGTTGCAGAGAGATTAGTATTATGACTGATTACAGCAATTAAGTTGGTATGACTAAATAATCTGATTATTCACAAGATAATTTAGATCATGTCATCTGAATCTTGGAATGATTTTTTTATTCAAAATTATAGTGTTATCCTTAAATGAATATTATCTATGAATTTATCTTACTATATCCGTTCAATATGTAATGGTGCTAAATATTATTGCACTAGCGTTTAACGCATCATAATTGAAGAGGTTTAAAGTACTAACAACTATGCAAAAAACTAAGCCTTTTCAAAACAATGCAGTAAAATTAAAGTTTGATAGTTATCCTGAAGATATCAAACAGAGAATGTTGTTCTTGCGCCAGCTTATTTTCGATGCAGCTGAAAGTACTCAAGGTGTTGGGTCCCTAGAAGAAACACTTAAATGGAGCGAGCCTAGCTACATTACCTCACAAACCAAAAGTGGCAGTACCATTCGCATGGATTGGAAGCCATCAAAGCCTGATCAATATGCCATGTATTTTAATTGCAAAACAACGTTGGTTGACAGCTTCAAAGAAATTTTTGGCGACCTATTTGCTTATGAAGGCAATAGAAGCATTATTTTTCAGAAGAATGAAATCTTACCCGTAACTGAATTATCATACTGTATTACCATGGCTTTGACATACCATTTAGCCAAAAAACATAAATGATACGAAAAAACATGTCGTCTATTTGTTTATGGTGGGAAAATTTCAGTCTCATTTATACTTTGTGTCAGGTCACTGGCTTTTCCCGAATCTTCCGTGCATTTTACGCTTTAATCTAAAGTTTGTCCCTTTGACTTTTATTGCAATGGTCTCCTATGGCGCTAAATTAAGTCATTGGTGTGGTTCCACTCTCATTCGAGCATGCCACTGTGTTTTAGTAGTGCATCAATCGATGGTTTGCGTCCGCGAAATTCGATAAATAAGTCCATTGCTTCACGAGATCCACCTTTCTCTAGGATGCTGTGTAAAAATTCTTGACCAGTTATTGAGTTTAAAATTCCCGTTTCTTCAAACTTTGAAAAAGCATCTGCTGCTAAAACTTCAGCCCATTTATAACTGTAATAACCGGCAGCATAGCCACCTGAAAAAATGTGACCAAAGCTATGTTGAAACCGGTTAAGTGCTGGCGGTTTGAATACGCTAACTTTGTCACGTATTTGATTGAGCAATGATTGAATATCAGTGTTTTCATTAAATTCAAGATGCAGTTTAAAATCAAAGAGCGCAAATTCGATTTGACGAACCATTTGCATGCCGGCTTGAAAATTTCGCGCAGCTAATAAATTTTCTAATAATGATTCAGGTAAGCATTCCTGCGTTTTAAAATGTCCAGAAATTAAATCCAATCCAGATTTTTCCCAGCACCAATTTTCAAGAAACTGGCTGGGTAATTCGACAGCGTCCCAAGCGACACCATTAATACCGGAGACACTGGCATAGTCAATTTTAGTTAACATATGATGTAACCCATGTCCAAACTCATGGAATAATGTGAGTACTTCATCATGGGTTAACAATGAGGTTTGGTTTTTAAGGGGAGGAGTAAAATTACACGTTAGGTATGCTACTGGATTTTGAATGCTATCATCAAATTTGCGTCGACGAATTCGGCATTCATCCATCCATGCACCGCCGCGTTTGTTTTTACGTGCATATAAATCTAAATAGAATTTAGCTAGCTGTTGTCCATTCCGTGAAATGGAAAATAATTGGACATCAGGATGCCAGCTTTCAAATTCATGAATAGGTTGTATGTCGATATCGAATAAAGTGTTAGAAATAGTGAAGAGTCCTTTCAGAACTTTTGTGAGAGGGAAATAGGGTCGTAATTCATCTTGAGAAATAGAAAATTTATGCTGGCGTAATTTTTCGCTGTAATAGCTGATGTCCCAGGCATTGAGTGTTTCAATTTGATCAGTTGTATTGGAAAATGCATGAAGTTCTGCAATTTCCTCTTTGGCAGTCGCAAAGCTTTGTTCGGTGAGCTGGTTGAGGAAGTTCAACACATCATCAGTTGATTCTGCCATTTTTG
Source organism: Gammaproteobacteria bacterium (assembly GCA_030430875.1). Lineage (GTDB taxonomy): Bacteria > Pseudomonadota > Gammaproteobacteria > Pseudomonadales > JAUIKI01 > JAUIKI01. The sequence goes on from JAUIKI010000225.1 coordinate 3,087, forward strand.
TTGCAAGGGATAACTCAGCAAAATTTTGAAATCCCAGCAACTGTGATTTTTCTTGGCGCAGTGTCAAAATTTGACGCATGATGTCAGAGTTATCAAATTCCTTAGCATTAGGGCCTTGGTCTGATGCGCGTGTTGCATAAGCTTCGTAGATTTCTTGTCGAATGGCTGCATCATCACAATACGTCATAATGGCATAATAGTCAGGAAATTCTAATGAGATAAGATAGCCTTCACGG
>JAUIKI010000002.1 GCA_030430875.1 Gammaproteobacteria bacterium
AGACTGACGTTAAGATTAAATTTTTGAGCATAATACGTTTCACAATGGTCAAGCAAATGCCTTGCTTGACTTAATTCATTAAGTTGCAAATGGAGACGAATCTGTTCTTCGCTGCAAAACAGATAAAGCCGGTGTAAATCTCGGGACAATGCAAGGTCTTGAATTGCGATTAATTTGCTGTGAGCCATTTTCACGTTATCTGTCATTTGATGATAGCGCGCAATAGCAATAGCTGTGGCCATTGCTAATTCAACGGATGGTGGCATTGAAGATATGTCAAGATAGGCTGAGACAGTTTGACAAAACTCTTCTATATTTGCTTGTTGCCAAAGTAATTCACTACGATGGTGTGCAGTGATATATTCAAGAAAAATTTCTTTGGTTTCACCACTTTTATCTAGACATGATTGTGCTTTTAAATATAATTCATTTGCAGTGATTAATTTTCCTTGGGTGGCTAACAGTTTTCCACCCAGTGTGAAGCAATAGAGCATGCCGTAATAGTTATGGATGCTTTCAGAAAGGTGCAAACTTTTTAAATAGGCAGCGTAACCTTGATTAAAATCATATTTTGAGAGAAAGGCAAAACCCAAGCAACAGTAGAGCGCAGCTACTTGCTCTGAAGGCATGAATGAAAATTTTGCTAACCAATCTTCACAGGCAGTGACTGAATCATCAATTTGATCAGCACATGACGTCACCATTGCATGTACCCAATCGATCATCATTTTCACTTGATTTAAGTAAGCTTCATCTACAGAGCCAGGAGAAACTATATTTTCATTGTGTTGTATCCATAATTTAATGATGTCAATATGCCGGCTGGCTTCATGAAGTTTTTTTTCATAAAGGCATGTTAGTGCATAAAAAACTCGAATGATGGAGTGTTTTTCAATCTCTTCTTCAGGCAGTCTGAAAAACCAGTTGGTATATTGTTGAAAATTTCCTTTGATTTGAATGCATTTCATGGCATTTTCTTCGATCAACCTGGCTGCTTTTTGATAAAGCTCCGCTTCGAGTAAATAGTTAATGGCTTCTTCAACATACTGTTTTCTTTCCAACCAATCTGCAGCATGCGAAATGATTTTTTTTATATTTACAGAGGTTGTTTTTTTAGCTTTTTGGCGAAGAAAATCTTGGAATAGGTGATGAAATCTAAACCAATTTTTTTCATCATCCAAAGGAATGATAAAAAGCTGTTTATCAATCAATTCAGATAATAGCATTTTAATATTTTGATTGATGATGATTGATTCGCATAATTCCAGGCAAAAACGATCAAAGTGGCATATTGTTAACATGAATAACTGTAATGCGTCTGGTTGAGCATCAAATACGATTTCTTCTAGATAGTCAGCGATGTCAATTTGGCAGCCTGAATAATTCACTAAAATTTTCGATGCATCTTGATTACTATCCAATGCTAATTTGATTAAAGCAATTGCAACAGGCCAACCTTCAGTCATTAAGACTAATTGATGGGTATCTTTTTTCATTAAACTAGTTGCTGATTTCTCAAAGTAATGTTCAACATCTTTTGTTGAAAAACTTAATTGTTTTGCTCCTATTTTTTTCAGTAGATGCTGAGAATTTAGTCGAGTTAATTCAAAATCTAAATTTTCCCGACTGGCAATCACAAAATTAAGTTCAGGCGATGTGTGGTGGATTAGGTGAGATATTACTTTTTTTGCATCTTTGCTAGACAACAAATGAGCATCATCCAAAAAGAGAATCGTGGGTTGGTTTAGTTCAGCTAATTCGACTATCAATTTGTCTAACAATGATTCTATTGGAAGAGAAGGGTCAGTTTGAGTGCATTCAAAGGATATAGAAGCTGCTGATAAACTTTGTTTCAATGTTGCTATAATATAGTGCAATAACCGATGAGGATCATTGTCGGAATGATCGATGCTCAGCCATGAACAAATCCATTTATTTTGTTTGGCTTCTTGATGCCACTGTACTAATAACGTGGATTTTCCAAATCCTGCAGGTGCTATCACAGAAGCAATTTTTGTGTTGCCTGACGAGAAATCAGGTGATTTTAATTGGGTTCGATACAGCGGAATGAATCCAATTTGCGGCGGAGATATTTTCGTTTGGATTAAGTTCAAATAGAGTTCCTCGTTAGCAATTAGTTGATTGAACTTAATTGCTTTATTTTAGCTAAGTGTTGTTTGAATTTCAATTTAAGGCAGATATCTGAATAAAACAAATGAAAGAAAGACTTGAAAATAGGGAAGGTGGAGAGAGTAGTCTTTATTACTAAATCACTTCATGCCACAATCTCTTCATTTGCTGAAATCGTTGCCAAGTTAGAGGTCCAACAACTCTAAATGTGTGAATTGTGCATTATTCTTTAGTGAAAACGCTTGATATTTTCTTGATATTTGCTTGATTTTTCTATTATTAAGCATCAAGTATCTTACTCCATATTGTTTAAACACTATGGATAGGATAGCACTATGAATCATTTTACCACCCCCCTAGAGAGAGTTAAAATCAATCAATATGCAGCTGAATCGTATCTAAAAAGGAATAAGCGCAAACATCAGCGTGAAATGAGTATGATTGAAGCAGCATTTAATCAGCTTGAAGGGGTTAAAACAGTGCTTGATGCTCCTTGTGGGGTTGGTCGAGCCAGCATATTTTTAGCTAAACAAGGCTATCAAGTACATGCAGTTGATCTTGGTGATGCTGCCGTTTCTATGGCTCAAAGTCAGGCTTGTGAGGCTGGGCAAAAAATAAAAATTGAAAAACAGGATATATTCCATTTGCCTTTCTTGCCAAAGCAGTTTGATGCGGTTTTATGTTTTCGTTTGATCCATCATTTTCAAGAAAAACAGCTTAGAAATAGTTTAGTCGCAGAGCTTTGTAATGTTTCAGGTCGTTACGTTATATTGTCCTATATTTCTCATCATTCAGTCACAACCTTGAAACGATTATTTAAATATTGGCAAAAGGGGACGCCTATTAAGCAATATCCTTCTACTCAATATGAAATGGATGCCTCATTCAAAGCTAACGGATTTCGTCATTATAAAAACATACACTATTCTCCTCTTATTCATTCGTTGCAATTAGTCATTTATGAGCGCATAGACTCATAAAAGATAAAATTAAATAAATTTTTTTAATTATTACTTTTTTAATGAACAAAGAAGGAGTTTGTTAAATATGTTGAATGAACGTTCAATAAATGATGTTTTGTTTAGCTGCATTGTGCCAGTATTTAACGAAGAAAAAAATATAGCTAAATTTTTGGAGGATTTAAGATCTCATCTTAAAAAAACAACAAATCAATTTGAAATCATTGTGGTTGACGATGGGAGTAGTGATCGCAGTAAAAAAATTATTTCATCTTGTGTGAATTCCCCTGAATTAATTTTGCTATCTTTGTCAAGAAATTTTGGTAAAGAAGCTGCGCTAACTGCAGGACTAGAGTGTTGTAGTGGTGATGTGGCGGTAATGATTGATGCTGATTTTCAGCATCCAATAGCATTAATCAGTGACATGATATTGCATTGGGAAAATGGTCAAGATATGGTTTATGGTGTGAGAAAAAATAGAAATAGTGAGACATTTTTTTTGCGAAAAATAAAAACAGCTTTTTATAAAATGCTCACTTATTCGCAAGACATTGCTATTGTCCCAAATGCAGGTGATTTCAGATTATTGGATAGAAAGGTAATAGATGCTCTAAATTCAATGCCAGAGAAATATCGTTTTATGAAAGGGTTGTATAGCTGGGTAGGTTTTTCATCGACGCCAATTCTTTATGAGGTTTCCCAGAGAGAAGCAGGAAAAAAAATGAGCTTTATTAGTCTATGTAAGCTTGCTATTTCAGGTATTACTTCTTTTTCAACATTGCCGCTAAGACTGGTCAGTATGGTTGGCATTATTATGTCTTTGATTGGTATTATTTATGGTGCATATATACTTACACAAACTTTATTATATGGTAATTCAACACCAGGTTGGACAACATTAGTCGTATTTATGTGTTTTAGTGGTGGCATTCAATTGGTTAGTTTGGGAATTGTTGGTGAGTATATCTCAGGAATTTTTATGGAAGTGAAAGGTAGGCCAAACTATTTAGTGTCTGAGAAAATAGTTATGAATCAATCATCTATTAGCCTGGTGAATAAAGAATTTTCTAAAAAGATCGCATGAGGATCATCCGCTTTATCATTGTTGGCACCATGGCTGCAGGAATTCATCTTAGTGTTTTGGTTATATGTGTCGAAAAGTTTTTTATAAACCCAGTCATTGCAAATATGTTTGCATTTTTAGTGGCATTTTTGGGTAGTTTTCTTGGACAATATTTTTGGACATTTAAACCAACTCATAAACAATATATAAAAAGTTTTTTTCGATACTTAGTTGTGCAAATAGCTGGCTGTTTTCTAGTTAGTCAAACATTATTCTTTATTTTTTACCAATATATTTTGCTGAATTATCTGTATGCAATGATATTTTCAGTTTTATTTACATCTGCATTGACCTATCTGCTATCTTATTTATGGGCATTGAAACCAAATGACAATACAGCGCAAAAGAATCATCATGTGTGCCGATGATTTCGGTCTTAATTCTGCGATATCTCAAGGAATCTTAGATTTAGCCAGAAAAAAAAGAATCACTTCTGTCAGTGTGATGACTAACATGTCTGGTTGGGATAAGCAGATTAATCAACTAATAGAGTTAGATAATATTGATGTTGGATTGCACATTAATTTGACAGAAGGCTCTGAAGAAAATAGTTTGGGAAAAATACTGTTAAAATCAGGTTTGTCAGTGATTGACAAGCAGAAAATTAAAAAATCTATTCAAAATCAAGTTGATTGTTTTATTGATGGCTTGAAAAAGTTACCCAATTATTTCGACGGACATCATCATGTGCACCAAATGCCTGGTATTCGTGAAATAATTTTAGATATTATCGCTCAATATAATCTTAATTTAAATGCTAAATTTTGGGTTCGATCCACTTATCCACAAGTAGATTCTCGTTATAGTTTACTTAAATCTTCAATTATTTTTTTATACGGGTCTAGACGTTTTTCTCGTTTATTATTTCTCAATCATGTATTCACTAATAGTACATTTGCAGGGATGAGTAATTTTTCAAATCCTTATTATTTTCGAGAAATGATGAAGAGTTGGTTATCAAAATCTAAAAATGGCGGGTTAATTATGTGTCATCCATCTTCAAATATAATATCTGATAATACATCAATCAATGCACAGCGTTATGTCGAATATGACTACTTATCTAGCCAAGAATTTATTGAAGATTGTGAAGACTCTAATGTTGAATTGGTAACAGGCAGAGATTTTTTCTCAAATTAAAAACTCGATTATTCACGGCTCAGGTGATTTTATGCTGAAACAATTATCATTAAAAAATAATAAGTCTATTAACGGATTTATTTTTGTGCTCGGGCTGATTATATTTTTTCGATTATTATTTATGTTTTATCTGCCATTAACAGATAATACTGAAGCGCGTTATGGATTGATTGCAAAAAATATGGTGAATAGTGCTAATTGGGTGACTCCGCAACAAGAGTTGGGAACTCCATTTTGGGCTAAACCACCACTATCGACATGGTCCTCTGCAATCAGTATGGAGGTTTTTGGATTAAATGAAATTGCAGCAAGACTTCCCTCTTTGGTTTATGGGTTATTAACTATTTTTTTATTGGCATATCTTGCCGTTAAAATGTATGGAAGATTATCTGGGATATTATTAATTGCTGTTTTACTTTCTTGTTTTGGATTTTATCTTCAGATGGGTGCTGTAATGACAGATCCCTCTTTGGTTTTTTGTCTAACTCTCATTTTATGTTCATATTGGCTAGCAATTCATGAAAAAAATACCAAATTATGGTCCTATTTAGTATTTATAGGTGCAGGCCTTGGTATGCTGGCAAAAGGGCCATTAGTGATTGTGTTATCAGGATTACCCATTTTATTATGGTCTATCTACTGTAAAAAACTCACGTTTTTATTTCGCACATTGCCATGGTTTACAGGAACGATTCTGTTTTTATTGATATGGCTACCCTGGTATGTTTTTGCTGAAATACGAACACCTGGATTTTTACAATATTTCATTATTGGCGAACATTTGCTTCGTTATCTTGATAGTGGATGGTCAGGTGATTTATATGGAAATGCGCATTCTTCTTGGTTTGGGAAGATATGGTTTTATTGGTTAGCAGGATGCTTTCCTTGGAGCATTATTTTAATTTATTACACTGTAAAAAATCTTTTAACGCATAAAAATGATTCTGATACTCAATCTTCAAGTGATAATTTATTCAGTTCTGATAAAGAGTGGCAAGCCTATCTTTGGCTTTGGTTTGTGATGCCAATGCTGTTTTTTACATTTTCAAGTAATATTATTTGGACCTATATATTGCCGTCAATTCCAGCTTTTTCTTTGTTGGTAGTACACTGCCTTGGATTATTCAATAAAAATACGATTAAATTTTTTTCATCAATTACGATCAGTTTTTTTGCTCTGTTTGCAGTAGTTGCTCCTGTTATTTATCTCAACACAGATCAGGTGATTAATAGTACTCATAAAGATATAATACAAGATTGTCGTTCTGAAAATAAAGATATATTTTATTATGAAAAGATACCTTTTTCTGCAAATTTTTATTCAGATATTACAATTAATCAATTTGATCCTAATAGACTGATGATGGATGATGTGAATGCTTGTGTTGTTTTTAAAAAGAAAAATTTAGAAAAAATAAAATCATATTTCAAAGATCAACATGTTGAAATAACTGTGTTTCAACACGGGAAAAAATGGATGTATTTAAAAACAAAAAATAATTCCGATATCTAGATAAACAATGATACTATCTTTTTTTAAAGTTAGATTCACTCTTACTGCGATAATATGAAGCCACGTATACTTTTTGTTGAAGATCATAGGCCTCTTTTGCACAATCTTTCAGAGTATTTTCTGGAAGAAAATTATCAGTTAGATTTTGCATCTGATGGATTAACTGCTTTAAATCTTCTGGCTACTCAGAGTTATGATTTAGTTGTGTTGGATGTTATGTTGCCGGGGGTTAATGGGGTGGATATTTGCAGGCGTATTCGTAACGATGTGAGCAAAACACTACCGATATTATTGCTAACAGCTTTAGATTCAATTGAGCATAAAATTGCAGGATTTGGTGCTGGTGCAGATGATTATCTTTGTAAGCCCTTTGAAATGAAAGAGCTCGAATTGCGCATCAATGCATTGCTTAGAATTCGATCTGCAAATGATAATATACTATCAGCTGGAAATATCCATTTTAATCCAGGTAGCTTGACGATTTCAACGGATGAAAACATAAAGTTTGCACTGTCAGGTCTCAATGCTTCTTTGTTTGAAATGTTAATTCGCGCTTATCCAAACTATGTTTCCTATGAAAATATTAGTGATTATTTATGGGGGGCTTCTGATGTGGAAGAGCATACGATTCGCACCCATATATACACACTTCGAAAGACATTGAAAAAAGCGTTTGGACGATCGTTGATAAAAGGAATATATGGTCGAGGTTATCAACTAGATCCAAATATGACAGAATGAAATTTTCTAATCGATCAATTGCATCGCGCATATTCAAAATAGTTTTTTTAGGAAATTTATTGATATTTCTAACTATTTTTATGTTTTCTGAGTGGATTTTAGATGAATTAGAAAGTATCAATATTAAAATTGATCAAGAAATAGAGGTTGATTATTTTGAAAAATATGGCAATAAACAACAACCATTTAAAACTCAATCATCTCAATTAATAAAAATATATAAGCCTGCAGGTGATGATGATCAACTAAGTCCTAAAGATTTGCCAATCGTTTTTAAAGGAATATCTCCGCCGTTTTATGGAGAGATTGAACATAACGATAAAGAATATAATGTCATAGTTCATCAGTTTCCCGAAGGGGTTCTTTATATAGCAAAAGATGTGCATATTTTTGAAGAGCAAGAAGAAATTATTGAGTATACAATCATTTCTTTTCTAGTGATTCTTTCTATTTTAAGTTGGTTTCTTGCTGTTTTTGCTAGTCGAAAAATATCGCGTCCAATTGTTGATTTTGTGAAATTGTTGGAGTTGATCAATGTAGAAGGTTCTGATGTCAAGTTGACATGTAATTTTTCAGACACTGAGTTGAATCAAATCGCAGAATCAATCAATAACCTTCTTTCACGCAATCAAGAGATTCTCTATCGTGAAAAAACATTAATTTCTATGGCAAGTCATGAATTAAGGACTCCAATAGCCGTTATTATCGGCGCAACTAATGTGATCGAGTCAAGAAATCAATTAGGAAGCAAAGATAAGATTACCTTAAATAGAATTAGTGCAGCAGCTAATGAGATGAAAAGTAACGTTAGCGCTTTAATGCGTTTGGTTAGAAAAACAAAGTCAATTGAATCTCAAAAAGACATTTATATTTCTCGGTTAATACAAGGTTTGATAGACAATTATGCCATTGAAAATATTGCGTATTCAAATAGGTTAATTGTTTGCTTAGAGTGTCCTGATTTGCATGTAAAAGCTGATGAGGCTCTTGTGCGTATGTTGATACATAATTTAGTGAGTAATGCCTTAAATCATACAACTGGTAAGGTATGTATCACGCTGCAAAATAATTATCTTGATATTGAAGATGAGGGTGGAGATGAGAGTGATGAAAAATCATCAATGAGTGTGTTTGAACCAACGGTCACGGGGTTAGGGCTGTATATTGTTGGCCTTGCTTGTGAAGCACTCAATTGGCATTATGAATTTCTTCCTAGCGCTCAAGGTTATCAAACTAGAATCCGACTTTGGTTTGAAAAAGCATCGAATCAGAAAAGTTGAAAGATAACACTGTGAATTAAATGAAAATGGATTTAAGTAAAGTTTGTTAATAGTAAATAATATTTCTATATTAATGAATGCTGAGTTTGATAGCCAGATTCTTTCTGACGTCGATATGCGAGTAAATAGACCTGGTCAGACTCAAGTTCATAATGATAGAGTCCAATATAGCCAGAATCTCCAAATGGAATGATTAATTCGCGTAATTTGGGCGTGTCATCGAGAGGTCGGCAAATATGAGGATTCGTTTCTAATAATTTAATCTGTTTGGCAATTATTAGACTGGCTCTTTTAGCGGCTTCTGGATCTTTGTTGGCGAGAAATTGACGACAGCGTTCAATGCCTGAAAGAGCGGTTTGTGTGATAATTATTTGTGGCATTCAGGTGCGTTTGATTCTTGGTTTGTGCCCTATGTTTTCAGCCAATCTTGCAGTTCTTGCCCTGTGACATGTTGGCCTGTTTCTTGATAGTGAGTCCACGCATCAAGTGCTTCTTCTCGTTCAACATAATCACAAATAGCTTCTAACATGATCCAATGTGATGATCGTTGACGCATTTCTGCCAGATGCTGAATTCTGTCTTTGAGTTTTTCATCAATTTTGAGTGAAATTGCCATAAGACCTCAGGTGTTGCTTATTAATACTTGTTAATATATGTGTATTACGAGAGTTTTGCAGTGAGCTAGCGATGAAAAAAGTTAAATAAGCTTCTTAATCCTCAGTAAGGCAAGTTTGATGACACGAGTATCTTTTTCCAAAAAATACACCTATTTCCTCCGTTTATCCGTATAATTCCGCTCCTTTCTCTATAATCTGAAATTTTTACAACAAAACGTGTGAAATTGTGCTGCTAAACACCATTAACAGACAGTTATATCGCTCATTTTTCACAAAAAGATCAAGGTTTTTAACTTTTTTCATCGCTAGCTCACTGCAAAAGTATCAATACATGACCTAATCGAGGCTAAAATATAATTATGACAGTTAAACATTCGTTAGTACCCAATTTCAAAGGCAGCGCTCAAAGTGATATTTTCTCAGGACTCACCGTGGCATTGGCATTGGTGCCTGAAGCGGTGGCGTTTGCCTTTGTTGCCGGCGTTTCACCCATCATTGGGCTTTATGGCGCTTTCATGATGTGTTTCATCACGGCAGTGTTTGGCGGCAGACCTGGCATGATTTCCGGTGCTACCGGTGCAATGGCGGTGGTGATGGTCAATTTAGTTCGAGACGGCAACGCCATGGGTGGCGAGGGTTCTGGAGCAGGGGTGCAATATCTATTTTTCACATTGCTATTAGTGGGTGTGCTGCAAAGTTTGGCGGGCATTTTTCGATTGGGTAAATTCATTCGAATGGTGCCCAGATCAGTGATGATGGGATTTGTGAATGGTTTAGCGATTGTGATATTTTTATCTCAACTCGAGATGTTTCAAGCAGAAGACCAATGGATTCAAGGGAAATCACTTTGGACGATGCTAGGTCTGGTTGGATTAACCATGGCTATTTTATTCTTAATCCCATTAATTCATAAACGTATTCCAGGTGCGCTTGTTGCAATCATTGGAGTTTCGTTACTCACCATTTTTGCCAACATAGACACCGCAACTGTCTTATCCTTTATTCAAGGCAATGGTGGTTCTGGCATTAAAGCAGGCCTTCCAACTTTTTCATTTCCAGACGTCATGTTTTCTTGGGAGACATTTATTTTTGTTTTTCCTTACGCATTGATTTTGACAGCCATCGGATTAATTGAATCATTAATGACGTTGAATCTGATTGATGAGCTGACACAAACACGTGGTCATGGAAACAGAGAATGCATTGCGCAAGGCGCTGCAAATTTTACTAATGGTTTGTTTGGAGGTATGGGTGGATGCGCGATGATTGGTCAAAGTATCATTAATATCACGTCAGGTGGTCGTGGTCGTCTTTCTGGCATCATGGCAGCGATGGCATTATTGTTTTTCATCTTATTTACATCGAGTTACATTGAAGCCATCCCCATCGCCGCATTGGTGGGTGTGATGTTTGTTGTGGTCATCAAAACATTTGCTTGGAGTACCTTTAATATTTTAAATAAAGTACCCAAAGCCGATGTGTTAGTCATGTTGTTGGTGACAGTTCTTACTGTCATATTTGATTTAGCCATCGCAGTGATTAGTGGTGTGATTGTTTCAGCGCTGATCTTTGCGTGGGAGAATGCTGTGCGAATTCGAGCACGCAAACATATTGATGAACATGGTATCAAACACTATAAAATTTATGGCCCATTATTCTTTGGTTCAACGACGTTGTTTCTGAGTAAATTTGATGTTGAAAATGACCCACAAGAAGTGATTATCGATTTTGAAGAATCACGTATTATGGATCAATCAGCGATTGAAATTATTAATAAATTGGCAGACTATTATCAACAACTTGGAAAAAATGTACACTTGCGCCATCTCAGTCAAGATTGCATTAAATTAATTAAAAAAGCGGAAAAAATTTGTGATGTGAATGTGCTGGAAGATCCAGACTATTTTGTCAGTGTTGATAATTATCGAAAATATCAGGACAGTCTTTAATATGAATTCAATCTTGCCTATACTTGGGATGCGTACGCAATAAATTAGTAGCGAGTCTTTATTATGAGCAATCACTCTAAAGAAACATATCAATACACACCTAGAATTGTCACTCCCATGCCAGACAAAGAGTTTAGAATTGGCGATGGTCGAATCAGCGGATATATTTCTTGTTTTTTAGGAGCACTCAGTTTGTTGGCAGTGCTTTGCTATCAATTTCCGAGCTATTTAACAACCACAGAGCTCAGAGCAGCTTATGATGCCAATGCATTGCAAGTTGTGTTGAAATATTGCATGTTCACATCACTGGGTTTTGGTTTGCTCACATTTGTTCTTGGAAAAAGACGTCGTTATGGTGCGATAGGCGTCTTGCTTACATTGCTTGCCTTCGCCTTAGGTGGATACACAATAAAAACTGGTCCAGTTGAGCCCAGCAAATTATCGCTGGGTTTAGACTGGCTGATACTGGCTTTTCTAGCATCGGCAGTGTTGTTTATTTTTCTCGAAAAAGTATTTCCAAAATATCGAGAACAAGTGATATTACGACCTGAATGGAAATTAGACCTATTTTATTTTTGCATTAATCATTTGTTAATCACTGTTTTGCTGTTAGTCAGCAATTATTTTGTTGTGACGGTATTTGATATCGCAGGCAGTGAAAGTGTGCAAGTTTGGGTGCAATCATTGCCGGTTTTCTTGCAAGTGATTCTCTTAGTTTTTTGCGCTGATTTTGTGTTGTATTGGTCACACAGAATGTTTCATGAATCCAAATTTCTTTGGAAATTTCACGCAGTCCATCATTCGGTAGAGCATATGGATTGGATGGCTGGATCGCGTAATCATGTCGTGCAAACCTTTGTGGACCGCTGTTTGGCAATGATTCCTTTGTACTTTTTGGGAACCGATAAACAAGCATTGGATATTTACGTTACCTTTGCAGCATTTCAAGCAGTGTATGTGCATGCAAATGTGAATATTCCATTGGGACCGATTCGCTATTTTCTTGCAACACCGCAATATCATCATTGGCACCACAGTTCCGAAAAACCGGCAATTGATACAAATTATGCAGTGCATATGCCATTTTATGACATTATTTTTGGAACGTATCATATGCCTGGAAAACATTGGCCAGCTCACTATGGCACAACAAAACGGTTGCCGAGAACTTATTTAAGTCAATTACTCTATCCGTTTAAAAAAGATAAAATGTAGTCAAAATATTTTGTAATCAACGATCATGATAAGAAGTGCCTGTTGGTGATGTTCAAATCAAGCAAAACAATGTTTCGAGTGTGGCGCGTCGTGGCGCAGTGACGATCCTGCATAACCATGGCGTGCACGTGAAGCACTGCATAAGAATTTACAATTGGAAACCACATAGGCTGTGTTTGGTGACGTCGGTCGTTATATGTTTTTTTGGGGTGTATTGAATGTATAAGTTAAAGCTAATGTTTGAATGGGGTGGAGGCACTATTTGGTGTAATAATAATGCGGCAAGAGAAAAATATGGTGTAGGTGCTATCGAGGAAAAGCTTCCTCTTTCCAAACAAACGTTAGATAAGCTTGAAAATTTAACTAAATTACATGATACGGCTTTAAATTGGGATTACCCGCCAGCACCAAGTCCTTGGTCAAAGGAGCGGTTTAAAAGCTTTGAAAATAAAGCCCTTAAAATACTCGAAAAGCTAAGAGATGAACTAGGTGATAAATATGACATTCAATATCATGCACTTGGTGAGCCAAATATGTAACAAGCGCAACCACCCGGAACAATTTTCCGTCGCGCTCCAGATTGCCCAGTGTTATGGGCGCTATGAGTAAATAAAAATGAGCTTAGAGGTTGGAATTCAGAACGGGAAAGAAACAAATTATAGATTGTCATTAGAAGATGATGGTTATTATTGGTTTCTTCATCCCCTTTTTGAAAAAATGGCTAATTCCATTGGCATATACATAGATTTGTATGGTCATGCCCAGTTCAAAAAAGATAATATAGTTTATCTAGAATCATTGTTAAAAGAAGCTTATCTAATGATTCTAGATAAACCTGATTATTGGGATGTGCATACAGGTACTCAAACTGCTCCAATAGAAAAGGAAATTTATAGTAAGGTTAGTAAGTCCCAATTTATAGAAAAGCTGGATGTTTTAAGCTCAATGGTTTCTGAGGTTAAAAATAGTGATTCTAAAATGGTGTTCAGCGGTGACTAAACCGCATAATAAATTGCTAAAGTACGTTTCATTGGACGCGCAAAAAGCACGCGCCGCTTAGCAAGGCATGATTGAGGATTTTTAAAATATTCTTTGTAATGAAAATGTCTTGTTCAAGACCGGCCCACTGGTTTGAGTAATAGCAATGTTTTTGCTACGATGAGATTGAATCTTAATTAGAGGATTAGCCTCGGCAACTTAATTTAGATGTTATGATGAGAGAGAATATGATTAAACTCAATCAATATGATTCATTTGAGCTTCTTGTAGATATAAATCCTAATATTCAAAAAGGAATGATTGGTGTGGTTCTAGAAATTTATGACTCATTAGACGATTATGAAGTGGAATTCATTAAGAGTGACGGAACAAATTTTGACTATAATGGCGAATGTACTTTTACATTGAATAGAAAGGACATTAAACCACTGAAGTTATAATCAGCTTAAAAGAAAAAACGATAATCAAAAATTAGCATAATAAATAAACCTAATAACTATCTTCACTGTGCTTCCATTTTTCCGGTGAGCTAGGTGTTATACATAAAATCGAATGAAATACCAAGATAGCAAAAGTAAGATTGATACACCGAAGAAAATCCTTAAAGTAAATCATGCGGGTGAGTTCGGCGCTATCAATATATATCGCTCGCAGATATTCTTCTCAAAAATCTTTATGAAGGATTTGGTTCCACTACTAGAATCTTTTCTTGAGGATGAGAAACGGCACTTAGAACTATTTTGGGATGAAATTAAGCGAAGAAATGGCATTAAATGTAAGAGCTATTATTTATGTGGTTTAGGTGGTTATGCAATGGGATTTATTTCATCTCTGTTGGGAAGAAAAGGTATCATGGCCTGTACATGGGCCGTGGAATCAGTTGTTGTTGATCATCTTAAAGGCCAGTTGTTGTATTTGATGCAAGTAAATGATACGCAAGCCTACGAAACAGTTAAGTCTATACTTGATGATGAAATCAATCACAGAGAAGAAGGTTTGCAGAAAGGTGGCACTTCTAATGTGTTTTATCAGCCATTGCGTTGTGCCATTAGTGTATTTACAGAAGGTGTGATTCGGTTTGGTATGCGGTAATACGTATAACAAAAAAATTTTGCAAAGTGATTTATGCTTCGCTCAACCACTCGAAAAAATATATATCTTTTTCCACGAGATATGATTGTTAAATGATTCGAGTAGGGCGAGGGAGTATATCTTTCATTTATGTTTAATAAGTTGGTAAAGTTAGTTAATGAAATTGGGTGTACGGTTTTTCATGAGTATTACAAATGGAATACTAGCGATCAGCAAATAAGGAGCAATCGAGACCAATATTACGATATTGCTTATAAGGAATATTTATTGACTGGGTTAGCTCTTCAACAGTCTCAGGAAAAACGACGCCGACTTTTTCTTTGGTTTCATGCCCGTGGTCTGGATATAGATGAAGATCATGAAGATATTTCACGGTACAAACAATGGCAGGAATTAATTGATTATTGGAAACTAGCGTCCCCTAATTAATTTAAGATGGGTGTGCTAAGTGCTCGCTAGTTGTTCTGATTTCGAAGCTATAGTAGTATTTATTGGATAATATAATACTAGGTTTTCTATGGATAAAACGGAAATAATGGGAATTTGGAGTTACAACACTTTACATAAAATGGACCTTTCCACTGATAAGCAGCTCCATTTTAGAGAAGGTGGATCCGGGAGTATTGTTTGCTCCAATGAAATTATTTTAAACTTTGAGTGGGATATTTCAGAAAATAAAAAAATATAGGGGCTGTCGTAGATAAGCATAGATGATAAGCTTATCAAATGGAGATTTTCCTGTACTTTACTTTGAAAAATTTGCTCTACCTTTTAGGTTAAATTATTTTGTAAAAATACAAACCTAACAAGCACATTAAAAATTGCCCACAAAAGGCTGAGCTGGACTGACTATACTAAAAGAACTCGCGCAGAGGAGGAGCTTGCATGAAACTTGATAGCATTTATCCCTACCTTATGCCGGGACTTATCTCGGCAGATTGGGAGCCAGTATCGGTTAATTTGGGCCACGGCATCTACGCAACCCTTTTCGAAGATAACGAAGGCGAGAAGGGTATCGTTCACAAAACTGTGAGCCCGGACGATATTGCTTCTTCTGAGTATACTGCCGCACAGTTACACGATCGAGCGCTGGATAATCTCGTTCGTTCAGTGCAGAATGGTGATGTCGCCATCCAAATGGCCGGCAAACCAGGTGGCGAGTTCAATTTTCTTCTATTCACCCAACACCCACGCGCTTGCGCGTGTTTGCGTCTGCCAAATCTTTATCAACTAGCTTTTGAATACCTGCAAGTAGTTGAAATCTGCGCATGTGTGCCACAACGTGAGTCGTTGGTGGTCATGCCCGCACGGACTGCAGAATATCGACAATCTATGGTTCGCAAACTTCGAGAGATTGAGGCAGATGCTCGTCGCCCTATATCATTCGAACTGTTTAATGTTACAGAATCCGGAATTTCACCCCGCCAAGGGGAATAACAGAACGGTACACGCGGAGTTGCGGTTCCACCTCAAATCTGACTTCAATGTTGCCGGCCCGCAACCCAGTGACCTTGTGTTTATATTACAGGGAAGCAGCCATGCTATTTTTAACCTTTAAAGCTTTCATGTTCGCTGCAACAGTTACGTTTTATCATGTTAAAAGAAGCTTATGTAATGATTTTAGATAAACCTGACTATTGGGAGGTGCATACAGACACTCAAACCGCTCCAATAAAAAAGGAAATTTATAGCAAGGTTAGTAAGCCCCAATTTATAGAAAAGCTGGATATTTTAAGCTCAATGGTTTCTGAGGTGAAAAATGGTGATTCTAATGGGAGGGTTTTTATATAAAAATGTGTTTTCAAATGAGGACATGGTAAATGCAGCAATTGATTTTGTAGAAAGTCTTTCACCGAAGTCTGAAAACGCATATATTCCACATCATATAGACCTTGTAGTTAAAGAAGGATATGTTGAATATAATGGCGAATACTAGCGTATGGTATAACAAAGCCATCAACGGTGAAGTACGGACCACGTGCCTTCTTTATAATACAAAAACGCTTCGCCGCGTTCACGTTTTATGGCAGCGTTATACGCTTAATTTAAGGAGAATCTCGCAGAATGGCCAATCGAAAACAACGTACAGAGATTGCTAACGAAACCATCTTGTTGCTCGAACGAGAATCCTACTCGGTTGATGGTGTCGTTGTCTCTCTGTCGACTGCGCTGGAATCTATGCGTCGTGGCACGACTCTCTATACACCGTCTGAACTTGAATCGCTTATTGCTTCGCTTGCGCCTAATAATTCCGTAACCACAGAAATCCACGTCATTAACTGCACAACGTTTGCTGCCACAAAATCGCTGATTGATGATGGCTACACCAACCCGCTTTGCTTGAACTTTGCGTCGGCAAAAAATCCCGGAGGCGGATTTCTCTCTGGATCCCAAGCCCAAGAAGAATGTCTGGCTCGTGCGTCGGGTTTGTATTAATCACTGTCAAGTGAAATGACATACTACGATGTAAACCGATCACATTCCTCGTCGCTCTACACCAATCACATTATCTATTCACCAACTGTTCCCGTGTTCAGAAACGATGACGATGCGTTACTACTGGAGCCATATTCGGTGTCGATTGTTACAGCACCGGCCGTTAACGCCGGTGCAGTACGCAAGAATGAACCAAATATTATCTCGCAGATTCAGCCCACAATGGAGGAAAGAATCCGATCGGTGCTTGCCGTCGCGCGACAACATGAACACAATTCAATTGTCCTTGGTGCTTGGGGGCTGCGGTGTATTCGGGAACGATTCACATGATGTCGCTCGATGGTTCGCAGACGCACTTTTTGATGATTCTCGTTTCATTGGGGCATTTGATCGTGTGGTATTTGCTGTGTTAGATTTTGCCGACGCTACTCCAACGTACAATGCGTTCCGTAACGTGTTCGACGAGAATCGCACATAACCATGTGGCAAATACGAAGTCGCGGAGCCGGGTGATTTCACAATGGAAGATCAACTCCCCCAACTCGGTTATGGCGGTCATTAAGTGAAGCTATGAACGTAGAAATTTACAAATTAAAAAGTCACGTAACTGTAGATTGTGATATAGGTTTTATTCCTATTGAAGGTACGTACAGTAAAATTGGCTACTTTAAAGCATTCGGAAAGTATAAGTTTGGTAGTGCCGGTAGTAGCGATGCTTACCATATACGTGGAATGATGGCTTACGCTCAAGAGCGATTTTTTCAACGTTATTGGATTTTAGATCTTTCAGAACTTGATTATAAGTGGGGCAATGAAATGGATTTAGTGCTTGGACTAGATGAGCTTGAAGGCATTGAATCTATTGCCACTATATTTGGAGATAGCTGCATAGAAGCGGTGGCCACACTTGGCGGTATAGATCGGAAACCTGAAGATCTGTTGGCTGAGGAAGGAAATTTTAAACGCCTAAAAGAAGCGTATGAATATTTGCTGCCAAAAATTACTTAACAAAGAGCAGCTAGGAACTTTTCTATG
>JAUIKI010000226.1 GCA_030430875.1 Gammaproteobacteria bacterium
GTGCGGGTAAGAATGCACAGCTAGGTGAAAGTCAATATATTGTGGTTGAAGCTGATGAAAGTGATGCATCATTTTTGCATTTACAGCCCATGATTGCCATTGTGACTAATATTGACCAAGATCATATGCCAACCTATCAAAATGACTTTGGTCAGCTCAAAAAAACATTTTTAGAATTTTTGCATAATTTGCCATTCTATGGTCTTGCGGTAGTTTGTCTTGATGATGCCATCATTTGTGAATTATTACCGCAAATTACGCGGCCAATTTTGACGTATGGCTTCAACGAAGATGCTGATATTTCTGGTGAAAATCTTACCTATGATGGTTATAAAAGTCATTTTACAGTCAAACGGCCTGGAGACTTGAGTGATATATCTGTCACGTTAAATATGCCAGGACAACATAATTGCTTGAATGCGTTAGCAGCAATTGCTGTTGCAAGTGATTTAGGAATTGATGATGCTGCCATTTGTCGGGCATTGGTAAATTTTCAAGGAGTGGACAGACGGTTTCATTGTGAGAATTTACAAATTGATTCTAAATCAGTTTTATTGATTGACGATTACGGCCATCATCCAAGCGAGATTTATTGCACACTAGAGACAATAAAGAATCACTGGCCAAATCGTCGAATTGTATTAATTTTTCAGCCGCATCGTTTTAGTAGAACACGAGATTTGTATGAAGATTTTGTCCAAGTGTTGTCCTCAGTGGATGTTTTGTTCTTAACAGATATATATCCAGCAGGTGAGGAACCAATTCCTGGAATTGATGCGAAAAATATGTGTCGCAGCATCAGGCAGCGTTGTCAGGTTGAGCCAATTTATTTAACGATGCCTTCAGAAGAGTATTCGACTTCGATACTGATTGAAAAATTAGAATCCAACGATGTGTTGTTAATTCAGGGAGCTGGAGATATTAGTAAAGTGGCTAAACAATTAGCTGAAGATTACCCTTCATCAATTAAGGGGAAATCAGCATGAAAGAAAAAGTTGTTGTATTAATGGGGGGTATATCTTCTGAGCGGAATATCTCTTTGCAGAGTGGCCAGGCAGTAATGAATGCACTTAATCGTATGCCAAATATTGAGGCAGTTGCAGTGGATGTTGCTGATTCGTTTATTGATGTATTACAAGATAAAAATATTGCTAAAGTTTTTGTTGCTCTGCATGGAAAGGGTGGTGAAGATGGCAGTATGCAAGGGTTGCTTGAATTGCTGAATTTGTCTTATACCGGTAGTAAGGTGATGGCATCAGCATTGGCAATGGATAAGTTGCGAACCAAATACGTATGGATGGGATGCGGATTACCAACGCCAGCTTTTCAGTTGATGGATGATCAAACAGATTGGCAAAAAACTATCAATCAACTAAAACATCCGTTAATTGTTAAACCCTCAAAAGAAGGGTCAAGTATTGGTATGACAAAAGTGACTTCTGCTGCTGAATTGAAAGAGGCTTATTTCGTTGCCAAACAGTATGATGACTGTGTGATTGCAGAACAATGGATTGATGGTGAGGAGTACACTGTGCCAATTCTAAATGGTGAAACCTTACCAATTATCTGTTTAAAAGTTGCAGAAAATTTCTATGATTATCATGCAAAATATGAAAGCAATGACACGGCATATTTGATTCCTTCAGGCTTAACAGAGGAAAAAGAGCAAACAATGAATACGTTGGCATTGGCAGCATTTGATGCATTAGGGTGTGAAGGCTGGGGTCGATTGGATTTCATGATAGATCGAGAGGGTAATCCATGGTTGCTTGAGGCTAACACAATTCCTGGATTGACAGATCATAGCTTAGTACCAATGTCAGCCGCAGCAGCAGGGTTAGATTTTGATGTGTTAATTTCTCGTATATTAGAGACAGCAACTAAATGAAAAATTACCAGATAGTATCAGTGATTTTTTTGTATAAGAGGTGTTTCTTATGAAATCGCAGGTGCGACGAGGTGCTAGCCCACAAAAAACAAAGTTGAATGTCAGCGTGCGGAAGAAGCTTACAATAAAGCAATGGATAGGAATGGGACTCATTCTATGTTTTGTGTTGGTTATTATGGATGTTAACTACTCTCATTTTTTGACAGATAAACTTGCCTGGCCAATAGAGAGAGTCACTATTAATTCGAATTATTATTTTGTGAATCAACGTAAAATTCAAGAGCGAATTCAGTCATCGACGAATCAAGGTTTTTTGTTTGTCGATTTAAGAAAAATTAAAGAGGATATTGAATCAATTCCCCTAGTTGATAATGTGGCAGTAAAACGAGTTTGGCCTGACAGTTTAGTGATAGATGTAGAAGAAGAAATGCCAGTTGCTACATGGAACAATAAAGGGGTGATGGATAATGATGGAGATATTTTTGTCGTTGAAAATCTTCCCTCTTTTGAGTCATTGCCAAAGCTATCTGGTTTGGATGATACAAAGAGGCTGGTGTTAAATAAATATTACACGATGAGTGCTGTATTGCAGAAAATTGGATTAAGTGTTTCTAGAATGGATTTAAAACCTCGGGGTGCATGGGAAATTGAATTAACAGGAATCGAGCTAAACGAAGAAAATATTGTGATTCAGTTGTTGTTGGGGAGAGAGTTTCTGGAAGAGAAGTTGACGCGTTTTATTGCTATCTACCAAGGGTTTTTAATAAATCATGCAGAAAAAATTGCAATTGTAGATGCAAGATATACCAACGGACTTGCAGTAACTTGGCGGAGTAAGATCGACGCTGATAAACAAGGCACATAAATTTAACTAAACAGAGAGATGAATGATATGGCAAGCACAGCAAATGCAAACATGATCGTTGGATTAGATATTGGTACATCAAAAGTTGTTGCGATTGTTGGTGAGATTACAGGTGAAAATGAATTAGAAGTGATCGGTATTGGATCTCACCAGTCTCGAGGTCTAAAAAAAGGAGTTGTTGTTAATATCGAATCAACTGTTGAATCAATTCGCAGAGCAATCGAAGAAGCTGAATTAATGGCAGGATGTCAAATTCATTCTGTTTATGTGGGAATTGCTGGGAGTCACATAAAAAGTATGAATTCGCATGGAATAGTTGCTGTTCGTGAGCGAGAAGTTGTTGGAGCTGACATTGAGCGAGTGATTGATGCAGCACAAGCAGTTGCAATTCCTGCGGATCAAAAAGTATTACACATACTTCCACAAGAATTTATTATTGATTCTCAAGAAGGAGTCAAAGAGCCATTGGGTATGTCAGGTGTACGATTAGAAGCAAAAGTGCATTTGGTAACGTGTGCGGTTAATGCAGCGCAAAATATTGAAAAATGCGTAC
>JAUIKI010000227.1 GCA_030430875.1 Gammaproteobacteria bacterium
TTTGCGATAGAGTATACAATATAAT
The DNA here is from genome assembly GCA_030430875.1 of Gammaproteobacteria bacterium. Taxonomy (GTDB): domain Bacteria; phylum Pseudomonadota; class Gammaproteobacteria; order Pseudomonadales; family JAUIKI01; genus JAUIKI01. The sequence continues at coordinate 26 of JAUIKI010000227.1, forward strand.
TTTCGCGAACAGTTTGATATTGACTATCTAGCAGATTAATAATACTGCCATTTTGTTTTGTTAAGTCGTTGGCTAGTGCTTTTGCCAAAAACAAAGGTGCTTTTAGATTGGTTCCAATAATATCATCCCAACATGCTTCGGTTAGTGATTGCAGAGGAGTTGCATAAAAACTGGAAGCATTATTAATAAGATGATCAATTCTTCCCCAAAGAGTTTCTGCGTGTTCGGCTAGTTTTTTAATGTCTGATAAATCAGTGAGATTAGCTTGGATAGCATAGGCCGAATTGCTTCGACGTTGATTGCATTCATTCACCAAATTGTCTGCAGCTGTTTTTGATTGATGGTAGTGAATGATGATGTTGCATCCTGATTGATGTAAATGTTTCGCAATGGCAGCGCCTATGCGTTTTGCAGCGCCTGTGATTAAAACAACGTTTGCTTGATTCATGGAAAACTCTTAGTCAGGAATGGGTTGATATGACACGATTGATAACAGCTAATCGTGCTTGTTCGATGGCAGTTGCTTTTTCATCATTAGACATGTTGTTATTGATGATTGACTTGATTTCAAGTGTTTGGCAAGCAGAAAGAATATTTTCCAGTGGATTTTTTTGTATGACCATATTTCTTTCAGCTTTAGAGTAAGACTGAAAAATCGCAGTACAAGCGATTAGAAATTGTTGAAATCGTTTCGGGCGTCTGAAAGCGTCTGTTGTTAGTAAAAGTGCTAAAATTGCTTTTGCATCCAGTGAGAAAATACGATGATAATCTGAATAACACCGAGTGACAAGTATTGCTAAATCAGAAAATTTTGTTGGAATTTTTAATCGAGTTGCCATTTGATTAATAAGCTCAATAGACTTTGATTTGTCGTTAGAGCATGAAGGTGGTAATTGTGGTCGCGTTTGTTTTATATCTAAATTATGAGTCAATGCAGCAAAGCGAACTTCACAATCAGTCGATAAACCAGCTGAGTGATCTAGTGCGCTGAGTGCGGGTATGCCATCATTTGCTTCAGCAGGTGAGCGTTCATATTGAGGCGGATTAAATAGCTTATGAATTTCTGGGAAAACTTGATTTAAAGCGCCACATGTTTCCAATGTTTTGAAGAAAACAGATGGTTTTGATGTTTGCAATGCTTTTGAACATTCTTGCCAGGTGCGCTCGGGGGTCAAGTGTAATAGTTCGCCAGATTTGGAGATTTCTTGCATAAGCGTCAAAGTCTCTGGTGCAATAGAAAATCCCAGGTCAGCAAATCGTGCGGCAAACCGGGCGACGCGTAATACTCGCAATGGATCTTCAATGAAAGCACTGGAGATATGTCGCAAACATCGATTGTTTAAATCGTCTATGCCATGAAACGGATCAATGAGCTGTTTGTCTTCGTTTAAGACAATGGCGTTAATGGTTAAGTCACGGCGTGATAAATCGTCTTCTAGCGTGACCTCTGGACTGGCGAACGTGACAAAACCTTTATAGCCATGGCCAGTTTTGCGTTCTGTGCGAGCCAGAGCATATTCTTCGTGCGTTTCGGGGTGGAGAAACACCGGAAACTCTTTGCCAACTTGGATATAGCCTTGGCTTAACATCTCATCAATGCTGGCGCCAACAACCACCCAGTCACGTTCTGTGACAGGTAGGTTTAGCAATTGATCGCGTACAGCACCGCCAACGAGATAGCATTTCATCATCATTCGATTATACGCAATCTTCTCAAGGGTTGTTAGCGAGATTTAGCCTGAGGTGAGAGTTTATTTGAGTAGAATGAGATTACTGTAATAAAAGTATAATTAAGAAAAAGACAGTGATAAAAAATGCTTAAAAATAATAGCGATAGGTGATTTTAGCAAAAAATAGATGTAATGAGATCATTGCATTAAAATTACAACGATAAAAAAATGCACGGTAGTTTGACAAAATTAAGGCATAAAAAAACCCGGAAAAAATTCCGGGTTTCTTGAAAGAGCAATAAGACTTAAATCAATGCCTTATTTTGTTGTACATTTTTCATCTTCGATTTCAGCAACAACACGACGATTCAATGCACGTCCTTCGCTAGTGCTGTTATCAGCAACAGGTTGTGATTCTCCACGACCTTCAACGCTGACTCGACTGCCATCAATATTGAATTGGCTGATGAGAGTGTTGCGGACTGCATTTGCACGACGCTCAGAAAGACCTTGGTTATATCGATCACTACCGATTGAATCAGTGTGGCCAACTAACAAAACAAGGTTAGCTTCTTCATTGCTCTTCATGTAATCAGCAACACGTTGAATTTCAGGGTAAAATTCAGACTTGACAACTGATCTATCAAAATCAAATTTAACATCAAGGTTGATTCTTACCGTGTCACAAGTAGTCTCAGGAACAAATACAGGATCTTTTTCTACAGGTGGCTCAACATAAGGCTGAGGAACACCACCAAAGTAATAGAAAACACCAGCACCAAGTTGATAATCAAAGTTGTCTTCATCCATGTTCCACAATGCACGACCAAATAGACGAGCAGAGAGGTTGTTGGTGAATGACCATTGTGCACCGAGGCCAAGACCTAGCAGTGTGCTTTCAATGTCGTCATTCTTAGGGCCTTGAACATCAACAGTTTGATGCATACCAAGAACGCTGACATAAGGGTTGAATCCATCAGCATTTGGGTTGTTGACACCGCCTTGCAAGAAAAAGTTAATGGCAGCACCAATGTGATCAACATCTATGCTTGGGTTTAATTCATCTTTTAATCCATCAATATCAACTTCAGTGTCAAGACGTTCATAGAAAACTTCTGCACCTATCCATTGATTATACTGGTAACCCATGGCAAAACCGCCGCCAAACTCATCCTCAGGTTGCGCGCTAGGATGACCTGGTTCCCAGTTGTTATCAAACATATAATAAAAACCATAAGCGCCTAAATATAAGCCTTCTGGGTTGCCTACAACATTGCCTTTAGCAGCATGAACAGCGCCACAACACAATAGTGGTACAAGTCCTAATGCCAGTTTCTTTTTTAATGTACTCATCAAGGGTCTCCTTGCTAGATAGTGTGATGAAATGATTGATTTTTTAGTACTGTGAGTCGTTTTCGGTGGCTAGTATACGATAAAATCACTAAAAGTATATAACATGGACTCTATATGTCATTTTTTTTATAAAAATTGTATATATTTTGATCTTTCTTGAGTAAAATATGCCTATGAGTTTTTAGGTAAAATAGTTCAAGATCAAAACAAAGCAGATGAAAGTTAAGATTTTACTTTTACTTAATTTCTCTTTTAA
>JAUIKI010000228.1 GCA_030430875.1 Gammaproteobacteria bacterium
TGAAGTAAAGATTAGTGCTTCAACAATTCAAGCTCCTTTCTCTGGTGTTTTAGACGACATACCCGTTGAGATTGGTGATTTTGTCAAAGAAGGAGACTCTATTGCTACAGTCTTAGATTTTTCTCCGTATGTAATTGAAGGTGACATATCTGAAAATCAAGCAGCTGATTTGCACGAAGGCATGCTGGCAAATGCTCAATTAATTACCAATGAAGTGGTTTCTGGAAAAATTCGTTATATTCAATCAATTGCAAATGAAGCGACAAGAACAGTAAACATTGAATTAGAGATACCCAATCAAGATAAAAGAATAACTGCAGGAATGACAGCCGAAATTAAAATTCCTTTACCAAAAATCTCAGCTATTTTTATCTCCCCTGCACTTTTAGACTTAAACGAATCTGGTGATTTAGGTGTCAACATTGTTGACAAAACCAATCATGTGAAATTCTTACCCATCAAATTAGTGCGAGCCGAAGCAAATGGTGCATGGGCTTCTGGCGTGGATGATGGAACGAGAATTATTGCTGTGGGTGGTGGTTTTATAGAAACTGATGATGAAGTCATCCCCATTCAGGAATAAAACATATGACTTTTTGTGATTGCTAATGAAAACATTTATTGAATCATCATTAGCGCATACGCGTACTGTTTTACTCATTGTGGTTTTACTGCTTATTAGCGGGGTTGCAGCCTATGTAAACATCCCAAAAGAATCAAATCCTGACATCACAATTCCACAAGTCTACATTTCAATTCATTACGAAGGTGTTTCCCCAGAAGACTCTGATCGACTGCTAGTTAAACCTGTTGTAAAAGAGTTGCGTAGTCTAGACGGATTAAAAGAAATTAAGTCAACAGCCACTCAAGGACACGCTTCAATTATTTTAGAGTTTGAAATAGATATCGATATTGATAAAGCCCTTCAAGATGTTCGAGAGCGTGTAGATATTGCAAAAGCAGACATTCCAAATGAAGCTGATGAGCCTGTTATAAAAGAAATTAATCTTGCATTATTTCCCGTAATAGTCGTTGCTTTATCCGGTGACATTGATGAAAGATTATTATTCAGTCTTGCTAAAGATTTACAAGATAGGTTGGAAAGCATACCGGGTGTTTTAGAAGCTAAAATTAAAGGGGATCGTGAAGAATTAGCTGAAATTATCGTTGATCCTCTGTTGATGGAAAGTTATAACGTGTCTCAGGATGCGCTCTATAATTTAGTCTCGCGTAATAATCAAATTGTGACAGCTGGCACATTAGACACAGGAAAAGGCAGGTTTGCAGTCAAAGTGCCAGGTGTGTTTGAAACAGCCGAAGACATTTTAAATTTACCCATTAAAGTTGATGGCGATAAAGTTATTAAATTTAAAGACATTGCGTATGGTTCTAGAACTTATAAAGATCCAACAAGCTATGCGAGAGTAAATGGTAAACCTGCTGTAACACTTGAAATTTCAAAGCGTCTTGGCAGTAATATTATTGAAATTAATGATGCAGTGAAGCAGCTACTTGAAAAAATAAAGCCTAATTTACCCAAAGAAGTGAATGTGAGTTTTATGCAAGATGAATCCACTTATATTCGCAACATGCTATCCGATCTAGTTAACAATGTATTTGCTGCTATTTTATTAGTGATGATTATTATTATTGCAGCACTTGGTGTGCGTAGCGCCACTTTGGTTGGTATCGCAATCCCCGGCTCTTTTTTTACAGGTATTTTAGTCTTATCCTTGCTTGGTTTCACCATGAATGTAGTGGTGTTATTTGGTTTAATTATGAGTGTTGGTATGTTGGTGGATGGCGCGATTGTTGTAACCGAATATGCAGAGCGCCGCATGAGCGAAGGGCTGAATAAAGTAGCCGCATATCACGAAGCAGCAAAACGTATGTCATGGCCAATTATTGCATCAACTGCGACAACGCTTGCTGTTTTTATGCCCTTACTGTTTTGGCCAGACATAACTGGTGAATTCATGAAATTCCTACCCATTACCGTATCATTTATTTTGATAGCATCATTAGTAATGGCCTTGATTGTAGTGCCAACCATTGGAGCATTGATTGGCCGACCAGCTTTTTTAACCACAGAGACACGAGAATTACATCACGCTATCGAAATAGGTGATTTTAAAAACTTGAAAGGTATTACTGGAAGATATGTCAAATTATTGCAGCAATGTTTAAAAAAACCATGGTTAGCTGTAATAAGCGCGATTGCAACGTTGATTTTTGTTTGGTTAAGCTATAGCTTCTTTGGAAAAGGTCTCGAATTCTTTCCTGAAATAGAGCCTGATATTGCCATTGTAGAAATTCGTAGTCGCGGTGATTTCTCAATTGATGAACGTGATGAGTTGGTGCGAAAAGTTGAAGAAAAAATTTTACCAATGGCAGAAATTAAATCTGTTTATACAACAACGATAACAGATACTAAACAACAAACCACCAACGATGTTATCGGCATTATCCAAATTGAATTTGTAGATTGGACTGAACGCCGAAAAGCAAATCTAATCCTGGATGAAATCACAAAAAAAACAGCAAAAATTTCTGGCATTATCGTTCAATCTGAAGGGAAACAAGGTGGTCCAACACAAGGTGCTGATATACAAATTCAGTTGAGCGGCAGTAATGATGATGAATTGCTGGCGACAGTGAAGCTAATTAAAGCATTACTTGAAAGTACAGATGACATAATTGATGTTAGTGCTGATACTCCTTTGCCTGGAATTGAATGGCAAATTTTAGTGGATCGTGAAAAAGCAAGCCGTTATGGTGCGGATATTGCTCTTTTAGGGGCTAATGTTCGATTAGTGACAAATGGATTAAATATTGGATCCTATCGTCCTGATGATACTGATGATGAAGTGGATATTCGTGTTCGATACCCATACTACGCTCGCAATGTCGACCAATTTGATCGCATGAGAGTAACTGTGAATGACAATCAAGTTCCAATTAGCCAGTTTATCAACAAAGTTCCTATGCCAAAACGTGGTGAAGTAAAACGAGTTGACGGTAATCGAGCGTATACAATTCAAGCCAATGTTGCTAAAAATAGCAACGTGACAGTGGATCAAAAAATTAAAGAACTGCAAGGAAAACTGAAAATACCAGCGACAGTTTCACCAAAATTCCGAGGAGATTTTGAAAAACAAGATACAGCGAGTAATTTCTTAATGAACGCATTTGGTGTTGCTATTTTCATCATGGGTATCATTTTAGTGACGCAGTTTAATAGTTTTTATCAGGCATTTCTAATTTTGACAGCTGTAATTTTCTCAACAAT
>JAUIKI010000229.1 GCA_030430875.1 Gammaproteobacteria bacterium
CGGTCCGCGGCGCCTATATCATCGGGGCCTTAAGCGGGTCGGGGATGCAATTGGCACCGGCCGGTGGCGAACTGCTGGCTGACCATATCGCCGGCGGGGCACTACCCCACTACGCCGACGCTTTCCGCCTGGAACGCTTCGACGACCCGGACTACCTGAAGTTGATTGAGGAATGGGGTTATACCGGCAACATTTAGCCACCCCAACCATTAGAAGCGCCCACCTTGTCTTGATGACAGCGTGACGCAGCGAAGGAGCAAAATATGAGCTTTTCATTCCATCTAACCTCGCTTATGGCCCAGGCGGCACAGGCAATATCAAACCAAATTCTGCATTGATCTTTGAAGTAGAATTAATAAAAGTGCTCTCTAAAAGTGACACTAAACCCAAGTAACCTCTAATCAATCAAACTGGATGGCATGCTATGCATGCCATCCAATTGATCACTTATGCAAAAGAAAAAATTCAAACACATTGGTATTGTTGGACGAATTGACAACGTTCAAGCAATTAATAGCCTCAAGCAATTAACTCATTTTCTTGATACCAAACACGTCAACATTATTCTTTCTGAAACAACAGCAAATGCGCTGATTGGCCACACCTATCAAGTCGGCAGCGACAAAATTTTAGGGGAGATTTCAGACCTTATTGTCGTGGTTGGCGGAGATGGCAGCCTACTCGGAGCAGCACGCTCGTTTGCCAAATATAGCGTGCCAATTTTAGGTATTAATAGAGGACGACTTGGGTTTTTAACTGACATTGCTCCTGACGAAATCGACTGCAAATTCAACAATATTTTCCATGGTGACTACATTGAAGATCACCGATTCATGCTGGCTTGTGACATCAAGCGTGAACGTGATCCAATCAACAAAAGCAGTGCACTGAACGACATTGTCTTACATCGCGGGAAATCTACCCGCATGATTGAATTTGAATTACATATTGATGGGCAATTTGTCTACAGCCAACGCTCTGATGGATTAATTGTCGCAACATCGACAGGCTCAACAGCTTATGCACTCTCTGCAGGTGGACCAATTATTCACCCAAAATTAGATGCATTAGTACTCGTTCCCATGTTTCCTCATACATTAACAAGTCGACCCATCGTAGTCGACGGCAGTAGCGACATTCGCATTGTCATTGGTGTGGATAACGATATCTATCCACGAATCAGCTGTGATGGACAAACTCACTACACAGCTTCTCCTGGAGACACTATCTGCATTAAAAAACTCGCGAACAAAGTCAAACTCATTCATCCTAAAGAGCATGATTACTATGAAATCTGTCGACGAAAATTAGGCTGGGGGAGTAAATTAGGCCAGTGAAACTAGATGATTTCAGCTACAACCTACCAAAAGAACAAATTGCAAAGTTCCCAACACAACAGCGATCAGCAAGTCGACTATTAGCTGTCTCTTCAGAAAAAGCTAATACCACATTCAATCATTTGAATTTTTTTGACTTACCATCTCTACTAAATCCAAATGATTTACTGATTTTTAACGATACAAGAGTTATTCCGGCTCGCTTATTTGGAAAAAAAGCAACCGGCGGTAAGCTGGAAATATTCATTGAGCGTCTTTTGTCTGACAACTGTGCAATGATACAACTTCGCGCTAATCGTGCACCAAATATTGGCAGTTTCATAAAACTTGTAAACCACCCAGCCAAATTGCAAATCATTGATAAACAAGGCGCCTTTTTCTTAATCAAACCAGATAATGGCTTCGATCTGGTCAATGTTATTAATGAGGCCGGGGACATGCCTTTGCCTCCTTATTTGCAACGCGGCATAACCCAACAAGACAGCACTCGATATCAAACAATTTATGCAAAACATGCCGGTGCTGTTGCTGCGCCTACAGCTGGGTTACACTTCGATGAAAACCTGCTTGCACATATTGAATCTCTTGGCATTTCATCTGCTTATGTGACTTTACATGTTGGATCTGGAACATTCAAACCCGTTAAAGTTGCGAACATTACTGAACACAAAATGCACACCGAAGTTTTTAATCTCCCTAAAGAGACTGCAGAAAAAATTCGTTTCACGCAACAAAATCAAGGTCGAGTAATTGCCGTTGGCACTACGTCGCTGCGCGTTCTAGAAGCAGTAGCCAAACAATGCGGAGACATTCAAGCCTGTCAGGGTGAAACTGACCTGTTCATCTTCCCTGGATTCAAATTTCAATGTGTCGATGCATTAATTACTAATTTTCATCTACCAAAATCAACGTTGCTAATGCTAGTTTCTGCCTTTGCAGGCGAAAACACTATTCAACAAGCCTACCAAACAGCAATTGAGCAAAAATATCGGTTTTACAGCTATGGTGATGCCATGTTTTTAACCCGGAGAAACGCCAATGACTGATTTCGAGATCCTCGCCAGAGATGGCCATGCGAGATCGGGTAAACTTCACTTAGCACGCGGAGTCATTGACACGCCAGCCTTCATGCCAGTTGGTACTAATGCTACTGTCAAAGGCATGTTGCCTCGAGATATTGAAGCAACTGGTGCACAAATTGTTTTGGGCAACACCTTCCACCTTTACTTAAGACCTGGTGTTGATGTCATTAAAGCTCATGGTGGTCTGCATCAATTTATGCAGTGGGAAAAACCCATATTAACTGATTCAGGTGGCTTTCAAGTATTCAGCCTGGGGAAGCTGCGAAAAATCTCTGAGGAAGGCGTATTATTCCAATCGCCTATCGATGGAGATAAAATCTTTCTAACCCCAGAAAAGTCCATTGGAATTCAACATGATCTGAGATCAGACATCGTCATGATTTTTGATGATTGCACGCCTTACCCTGCTACTCATCAAGAGGCCTGCGACTCCATGGAATTATCTTTGCGCTGGGCAAAGCGATCTAAAACTGCCCACCTGCAACAGGAAAATCATCAATCACTGCTTTTTGGCATTGTTCAAGGTGGCATGTATCCTGATTTACGCCAAAGATCACTGCAATCTTTAGTAGATATAAGCTATGATGGCTATGCTATTGGTGGACTATCTGTTGGAGAACCCAAGGAAGAAATGATTGCGACACTGGATGTCATCGCAACAGAAATGCCAGCAGATAAACCACGCTATCTAATGGGTGTTGGAACACCTAGTGATATTGTTGAAGCCGTTAAACGTGGTATTGATATGTTTGATTGCGTAATGCCCACCCGGAATGCCCGCAATGGACACCTTTTCACCTCACACGGCGCTATCAAAATTCGCAATAGTCAATATCAAAGCGATTTAACCCCTCTTGATGAAGA
>JAUIKI010000003.1 GCA_030430875.1 Gammaproteobacteria bacterium
ATACTTAATGAGGGGATATCATCACTGTTTGCGCGCCTGATTTGAATGTTCATCCGTGTTAATTTCCTCGTTCATTGAGGCGACGTGCAAACTCAGCCATGATGATCGTATAAAGCTCATCACCGAGATAAGCATCCTCAATTTTGTGATCAATATTAGGGTTGTCGTTGACCTCAATCACATAGGCGCGATTACCCTTTTGCTTTATATCGACACCATATAGCCCATTACCAACTACTCCTGCTGCTTTAATGGCAGTATCTAACACAATTTTTGGTGTTTCAAAGGTGGGCAGTGTTTGGGATTTTCCGGATAGATTACGCTGACTTGCGTGATTGTAAATCTGCCAATGGCCTTGTGCCATGAAATATTTGCACGCATAAATTGGGCGACCATTGAGTATGCCAATGCGCCAATCAAAGTCGGTGTAAAGATATTCTTGAATTAACACCAGCGCAGATTGTGAAAAAATTTCAGCTAATTTGGTTTGTAACATATCACGACCAGTGATTTTAAATACACCTTGTGAAAAAGCGCTTTCTGGAATTTTTAAAATCATTGGATAATGAAATTGTGCCTCTATGGTTTCAATGTCTTCATTGCTTTGACTTGAAATAATGATTGACTTGAGCGCAGGAACATTTTGATAGGTAAACGCATCGTGTAAAAATACTTTGTTACAACAACGCAAAATAGAAGACGAGTCATCGATGACAACTAAGCCTTCTTGTTCAGCTTTTCGCGCCAAGCGATAACTATGATGATCAATTTTTGTGGTTTCTCTAATGAATAATGCATCATATTCTGCAATCTGATTTTCATGTTTAGCTGTAATAGTTTCTGCATAAATGCCAAGTTTATCTGCAGCTTTAATCAAGTGTTTGATTGCTTGTTTATCGCTGGGTGGAAAGGTTTCATCTGGATTTACTAAGATAGCCATTTCCCAACGATAACGCTTATTCGGCTTATTTTGACGCCATGTTGCACTGGTAAACTCAAGCAGTTTTTGTAAAAAGAGCTCACGCTGTGATTTGTTTAGCCTGGAAAACCCTATACGTTGGATGGCTTTAATTGAAATAGTTGCATCAACCATTAACGTGATTTGTAAAATCGGCACTGGAAATCGAGAAAATAGTTTGCTTGCTAGTTTTTTGTATTGGCTTAGCTCTGTCCACCCAAAATAGATGAACAAGATTATCTTGTTGGTTTGTTTGCCGGCAGTAGTGTTTTTTGGAAGCGGTTGAGTTGGTAGTTCTGTTTCAGTGATGGTGTCGCGTAAGTCATTGATAGTGTTGACACTTGGCAGGACGTGATGTTTTCTCGCCTCAGCAAGCAGTGAACAATAATAGCCTTTGCTCAAGTAGTGCTGAGTGTCGCATAGATTAATAACCCGTACTTTAGGCTCGTTTTTTTTAGGATATTCAGCTAAGTATTGGTCAAAATGGATGACGTCAATATCAATTTCAAGATGTTTATAAGGCTTGTCAACGACAACCAGGGTTTTATGCATAAGAAGTTAAAAGTTAACATGCAAAGCACTTAAATATTAGGAGAACGCCTTGAATAATAAAGGATTTAATTGGTATTGTATTGCGGTTTTTTGATAGTTTTGAGTAAAACATAAGATAAAAATTATGAGTAACACACTATATTTGTGTGTGTTCTAAATATTGCCTTGTGTGCGATATAGGTCGCCCTAAAATCACCACCAAAAACACATCAGCACGCCCTCTAGATGCTCCAAAAATTACCGAGTTAACTATAAAATAGTTTGTGAATTCGGAGCTGGAAGAAGGCATAAAATGTACGGATTTGGTTTACACAACCTGTGACAAGAAATTCATAATTTGTGCAGCAGTATCTATCATAATACGACCAACTTAAATATTGATAAATTTATATATGAATAATTTGCTTTTATTAACGTCGATTCTGTCTATGGGAAACCAACAAGTCATTGATGCCGTTAAATTGTCAATTGACAATCCAGATAAATATTCAATGACTTATTCTTCTGAGCCACTTGAGTCCGCGGTTGATGGTGTGTATGAAGGTTTTTCTTGGTATGCGTTGGTTGGGATTTGGGTTGATTCAGATAGCTATGTATTTTCAGCGTTACCGCTTGATAAGTGGCAAAATATTGCACATTTGTTTTCCGGTGATCGTGGTTATGGTCTGGTTGTTTTGTTTCAAGAAAACATGCCAGTTGAGTTTTAGTTTGTCGATGACTGACAGTAATGTTAATTTAATGTTTGATAACCGCTTGCATCATTTTGATGACATCAACAGTCGGCCCAACATCATGGGTACGAATAATGTTAGCTCCATTGATAATAGCCATGGCTGCTAGGCCTAATCCACCATAAAGTCGCTGGCCAACTGGTTTATTTAATACGTCACCAATCATGCGTTTTCTGGAAACGCCAATTAAGATCGGCAATTGAAGTGTTTTAAAGCTCTCAAGTTCGCGCATGAGTTGCAAATTATGCTCAAGAGTTTTACCAAAACCAAAACCAGGATCAATCATCAATCGATCAGCTGTTATTCCTGCAGCAAGACATGTGTTGACTCGCTCGGTTAAAAAATTAAACACGTTTTTGGTGACATTTTCATAAGCTGGTTTATTCTGCATGGTTTGTGGTGTGCCTTGCATGTGCATGATGCAAATACCAACATCAGATGTCGCTACGACATCAAGGGCATTGGGTTGAGAAAATGCTCTGACGTCATTGATAACGTGTGCACCAGCTGCAATGGCAGCTTTCATGACATCTGCATTGCTGGTGTCAACAGAAATAAGAATATCGCTTGTTTTTTGAATGAACTCGACCGCTGGGATAACGCGCTCTAATTCTTCTTGTGTGCTGATAAGCATCGCACCTGGACGCGTGGACTCACCACCGACATCGATGATATCGACACCTTCGCTTGATAAGGTGTTAATTCGACTAAGTAGCTTGGAATGATTTAATCTATTTTGCGAGAAAAGTTGATCGCCATCGGAAAACGAATCCGGTGTGACGTTAAGAATTCCCATCACAGCCGGTTTGCTTAGATTAAGATAATGCTTCGAGCAACGTAGTCTCAAATGAATACCTAAATTCTCTAAGGCTAAAGGTTAATGGTCGCCCGCTGGGCCGCCAATAACACTCTTTGGAGACTTTTCCTTTGGTTTTTTTTCAGGTTGGTTTGTGGTTCCTGATGTTGGATCATTATCGCTCCAATCCTTCGGTGGTCGAGGAGGTTTATTTTGCATAATGTCATCAATTTGTTCTACATCAATGGTTTCATATTGCATTAATGCATCTGCCATGAGGTGGAGTTTATCAATATTATCTTCTAAAATTTTCTGCGCACGACTATAACAATCATCGACTATACTTCGGATTTCTTCGTCAATTTTTTTTGCGGTATCTGGAGCATGAGCTTTCTGTTGTCCAGAATAGCTTCGACCCAAAAACACCTCGCCGTCTTCTTCATCATACATAAGTGGCCCCATCTTTTCTGATAAGCCCCATTTTGTGACCATATTGCGCGCCATTTGAGTGGCGCGCTGAATATCATTGGATGCACCTGTGGTGATTCCATCTTTACCCAGGGTTAGCTCTTCAGCAATTCGGCCTCCAAATAAGCTGCAAATTTGGCTTTCAATAGCGCGTTTGCTCATGCTGTAGCGGTCTTCTTCTGGTAAAAACATGGTGACACCAAGTGCTCGACCACGTGGAATGATTGTAACTTTGTACACAGGGTCGTGTTCTGGAACAAGGCGTCCAACGATAGCATGACCAGATTCATGATAAGCAGTGTTACGCTTTTCCTCTTCAGACATCACCATGGATTTGCGTTCTGCACCCATCATGATTTTATCTTTAGCTAACTCAAACTCTTGCATGTTAACCAAGCGTCTGCTGGAGCGAGCAGCGAACAAAGCTGCTTCATTCACCAAGTTGGCTAAATCTGCACCTGAAAACCCAGGTGTGCCTCTAGCAATGATAGAGGGGTTTACGTCATCAGCAATAGGTACTTTGCGCATATGCACTTTTAAGATTTGCTCGCGTCCGCGAATATCTGGCAATCCAACAATAACCTGCCGGTCAAAGCGACCAGGCCGCAATAAAGCTGGATCTAATACGTCAGGTCGGTTGGTTGCTGCGATGACGATAACACCTTCATTGCCCTCAAAACCATCCATTTCAACCAATAGCTGATTTAAGGTTTGTTCTCGCTCATCGTGTCCACCACCAAGCCCTGCCCCACGGTGGCGACCAACCGCATCAATTTCATCAATGAAAATAATACAAGGGGATTTCTTTTTAGCCTGTTCAAACATATCTCGAACACGAGATGCACCGACACCCACAAACATTTCAACAAAATCTGACCCAGAAATAGTGAAGAAAGGGACCTTTGCTTCGCCTGCAATTGCTTTTGCTAGTAGGGTTTTCCCTGTTCCAGGAGGCCCAACCATTAGTACGCCGCGTGGAATGCGCCCACCTAATTTTTGAAATTTACTGGGGTCTTTTAAGAAATCAACCAGCTCTTTTACATCTTCTTTTGCCTCGTCGACGCCCGCGACATCAGCAAAAGTAGTTTGAATTTGATCTTCACCTAAAAGGCGCGCTTTGCTTTTTCCAAACGTCATGGGGCCGCGACCGCCTGATCCGCCGCCTTGCATTTGTCGCATCAAGAACATAAAAACAGCGATAATTAGCAAAATTGGAAAGCTTGCAATCAGTAATTGAGTCCAAATACTTTGTTGTTCAGGCAGTCGCCCTTCAATAACGACATTTTTTTTGTATAGATCGCTCATCAGCCCTGGATCGTGTAGTCCTGGTGGTCGAACGGTTTCAAATCGTTCGCCATTTGTACGCTCACCATAAATGGTATAGCCATCTAAGGCGACTTTTTTGACATTACCTTGTTGGACTTCAGTAATGAAGTTGGAATAATTGAGGGTCTCTGTTTTTGGGCCAACATTGAAGTTATTCAGCACGGTCAGCACAATTAACCCGATAATTAGCCACAATAGTATATTCTTTGTTAAATCGTTCAAAGTAGGGTCACCTCATAGGCGTTAGTCATCATTTATCTAGATATAAGGCCAATTATTAATTTTTCGAGATTTTTTTGCCCCATATCTCTTAATACTAGCATGTTTCTTCATTATTCTGCACGCTTGAACCCCCGGGCAAGCAGATATATCTCACTGGAGGTGGTCCGAGACGCGGTGGGTTTATAGTTTTTCACCTGCGTAAAATGCCTTTTTGTTCGAGCAAGCAGTTGATCAACACCCTCTCCTTGAAATAGTTTGACCAAAAAAGCACCATTTGGTTTGAGTTTTTCCAAAGAAAGCTCGAAAGCAGCCTCGATAAGCTCCATTGCTCGAGGTTGGTCAATTGCCTTGTTGCCAGAAAGGTTCGGTGCCATATCAGACATAATTAAATCAAGTGGTTTGTCAATTTCTCCACAAAGCGTGTCCATAAACACCTGATCAGTAAAATCACCTTGATGGAAGTCTACTCCGGAAATGGGGTCCATGGAGAGTAGGTCCAAAGCAATGATTTTTCCGGACCCCCCCAAAATTTCGGCAGCTACCTGCGACCAACCGCCCGGTGCTGCACCTAGATCAAGGATTTGCATCCCTTTGCGAAGCAAGCGATATTTTTTTTGGATTTCAATGAGTTTGAAGCTGGATCTTGAGCGATAATTTTGTTTTTGGGCGAGTTTTACATAAGGGTCATTCAAATGGCGTTGCATCCAAGGGCGGCGTTTGTTTTTGTGATCCACGATATGTAATCTAGATTAGATGTAATCGACTTGGTCGATTTCATACTCGACTGAACCACTGGGTATGCTAACGGACGCAACGTCACCAACTTCTTTACCAATCAATGCTCGCGCAATAGGAGAGTTGATGGATATTTTGCTTTGTTTGATGTCAGCTTCATCATCACCTACAATTTGGTAGGTCGTTATTTTATCATTTTCTGTGTTGATTAAGGTGACGGTGACTCCAAATACAACCTTATCTGTTTTTGTCAGTTTGGTCACATCAATGATTTGAATATTAGCGAGCTTGCTTTCAATCTCTTGAATGCGGCCTTCATTAAAGCCCTGTTGTTCGCGTGCCGCGTGATATTCCGCATTTTCTTTGAGGTCGCCATGTGCTCTCGCTTCAGCAATTGCTTCGACAATCCTTGGGCGATCGATGGTTTTTCGTTGCTTTAGCTCTTCTCGCAAGAGTTCAGCACCTTTTGTGGTAACTGGAATTTTACTCATATCAATTCCCTCGTTTTAAACGCTTGAACAGGTGTAACAGTAATGTTTTCACTGCGAGATTGCAAGGCGCTACAAACAGCAGATGCTCCCTCAACAGTTGTTGTGTAGTAGACTTTTTGTTGCAGCGCTGCATTACGAATTGCGTAGGAGTCGGCAATTGCTTGTTTGCCTTCGGTGGTGTTAACAATTAAGGTTATTTCACCGTTTTTAATCAAGTCAACAATGTGTGGCCGGCCTTCTCTAACCTTATTAATTCGTTTTACGTCGATGCCAGACTTGGCTAACACGGTCGCAGTGCCGCCTGTTGCAACCAGATCAAAACCCAAGGAGTGTAGATATTTTCCAACCACAATAATCTTTTCCTTATCAGCATCGCGAACGCTTAAAAATGCCTTGCCGCTTGATGGGATAACATTGTTAATTGCAAGCTGCGATTTAGCGAATGCTTCAGCAAAATCAACACCAACTCCCATAACCTCACCAGTGGATTTCATCTCGGGACCAAGAATAGGGTCAACACCTGGAAATTTATTAAAGGGAAAAATGGCTTCTTTGACACTAAAATGCAAAGGAATTACTTCTTTAGTGTGGTTTTGGTGTTGTAATGATGTTCCTACCATGCAGCGCGCTGCTACTTTGGCTAGGGAGAAGCCGATGCATTTTGAAACAAAAGGTACTGTGCGTGAAGCACGAGGATTGACCTCTAATACATAAATTTCATTATCTTTCACGGCAAGCTGTGCATTCATCAGTCCGACAACTTTTAGTGCTTTTGCAAGCTTGCGAATTTGCTCACGCATTTGTTCTTGCAGCTGTTCATTTAGGCTAAATGGTGGTAATGAACATGCTGAGTCACCGGAATGAATACCAGCTTGTTCAATATGTTGCATGATTCCGCCAATGAGAACATTATCGCCGTCACACACAGCGTCAATGTCAACTTCAATGGCATCATTCAGGAAGCGATCTAGCAACACGGGTTTTTCGTTAGACACATCAACAGCATATTTCATGTAATGTTGAAGTTCGTTTTCATTAAACACGATTTCCATTGCCCGTCCACCCAGTACATATGATGGTCTGACAACGAGCGGGTAGCCAATTTGTTTAGCTAGTTTAATAGCTTCTTCATTGCTTCTTGGGGTGCAACGCGGAGTTCAAGCACGGACCGTGTCCCAACCTTTGGTGCGGTTTGGGGGCTGTTTCAGATTTAATGTTTCAATTAATTGTTGAAATCTTTCACGATCTTCGGCGCAATCAATGGCGTCAGGTGAAGTGCCGATGATAGGCACTTGATTAGCTTCAAGTTCTTTTGCAAGTTTAAGAGGAGTTTGTCCACCAAATTGCACAATTACACCTTTAGGTTTTTCAAGTGCAATGATTTCAAGCACATCTTCAGCAGTAATGGGCTCAAAGTATAAACGATCAGAAATATCAAAGTCAGTTGAAACCGTTTCAGGATTACAGTTTATCATGATAGTTTCATGGCCATCTTCGCGCATTGCAAGGGCTGCATGTACGCAGCAGTAATCAAACTCAATGCCTTGACCAATGCGGTTTGGGCCTCCGCCCAGCACTATGATTTTTTCTCGATCACTACTTACGCTGGCTTCACATTCTTGTTCATAAGTTGAATAGAGATAGGCTGTGGATGTTGCAAACTCAGCGGCACAGGTGTCAACACGCTTATAAACAGGCCGAACGCCCAGTTCATGTCGTTTTTTACGAATGGATTCCTCGCTAATTTGTAATAATGATGCCAGCCTGATATCAGAAAAACCTTTTCGCTTTAGCAACCATAGTTGGTTTTTATTTAGTTGATCTAATGAGCTGGATCTCAACGCTTTCTCATCATCAATTAAATCTTTAATCTGTACTAGAAACCAAGGATCAATTTTGCTGAATTGATGAACCTCTTCGACACTCATTTCAAGCCTGAAGGCGTCGCCCACTGACCAAAGTCGAGTTGCGTTTGGAATTTGCAATGCGTGAATAATTTTTTCGCGTGCTTGTGGGTCACTGAAATCAGCCTGCGGTTCAAAACCAAAACTACCAACTTCAAGGCTTCTCATGGCTTTTTGCAGCGATTCTTGGAAGGTTCGACCAAAGGCCATGGCTTCACCGACAGATTTCATTTGTGTCGTAAGTCGGTCATCGGCTTCTGGGAATTTTTCAAAAGTGAACCGCGGTAATTTAGTGACGATATAGTCAATGCTTGGTTCAAAAGAGACAGGCGTTTTTCCGCCGGTAATATCATTACGCAATTCATCCAGAGTGTAGCCTATAGCTAATTTGGCGGCGACTTTTGCAATAGGAAAACCGGTTGCTTTGGACGCAAGGGCAGATGATCTTGAAACACGAGGATTCATTTCAATCACTACCATGCGACCGTCTTCTGGATTAATCGCAAATTGTACATTTGACCCACCTGTTTCAACGCCAATTTCACGCAACACTGCGATGGAGGCATTGCGCATGAGCTGGTATTCTTTATCTGTCAATGTTTGTGCTGGTGCAATTGTAATTGAGTCACCTGTGTGTACGCCCATTGGATCGAGATTTTCAATTGAGCAAATGATAATACAGTTGTCTTTCTTATCGCGCACGACCTCCATTTCAAACTCTTTCCAGCCAAGCAACGATTCATCGATTAATAATTCATTAGTGGGTGAAAGGTCCAAGCCACGTTCGCAAATTTCAGCGAATTCCTCTCGATTATAAGCAATGCCGCCCCCTGAGCCACCTAGAGTAAATGAGGGGCGAATAACACAGGGAAAACCAAGCATGTTTTGCACTTGCCATGCTTCCTCCATGCTGTGGGCGATGGCTGAATTAGCAGTTTCAAGCCCAATTGCCTTCATGGCCTTATCAAATTTTTCTCGGTCTTCAGCTTTGTCAATTGCTTCAGGCGTTGCGCCTATCATTTCTACTTGGAATTTTTCTAGAACTCCTTCTCGGGCTAGATCCAGGGCGCAATTGAGAGCGGTTTGTCCGCCCATGGTGGGCAAGATGGCATCAGGACGCTCTTTTTCAATGATGCGTCTAACTGTTTTCCAGGTTATCGGTTCAATATAGGTGGCGTCTGCCATCGCAGGATCAGTCATGATGGTTGCGGGGTTTGAGTTAACCAAAATGACACGATAACCTTCTTCGCGCAGGGCTCGACAGGCTTGAGCGCCAGAGTAGTCAAATTCACATGCTTGTCCAATGACAATGGGACCTGCGCCTATAATTAAAACGGATTGAATATCGGTACGTTTTGGCATAATTTTCTTACATCAACTATTTGGTTAGGCGGTTATTGACGAATCATTTAATTGGGATTGTTTTCGAAATGATTGCATGTTTTCAACAAATTGATCAAAGGCATCAACCAAGTCATGCGGACCAGGGCTCGCTTCTGGATGTCCTTGCAACCCAAACACTGGCTGACCCACTAGTTCAATTCCTTGCAATGAATCATCAAATAATGATTTGTGAGTGGCTCTCACTGTATTTGGTAATGATTTTTCATCGACGGTAAATCCATGATTTTGGCTTGTGATAATGACTCTTTCTGTCGCAAGATTTTGTATCGGATGATTAGCGCCATGATGACCAAATTTCATTTTAATTGTCTTGGCCCCGGATGCTAGGGCAATTAGCTGGTAACCCAAACAAATCCCAAACAAAGGCAGTTTGTGTTTTAATAAAGTCTCGATGGAATGAATGGCATAATCACACGGCTCAGGGTCTCCAGGACCATTTGACAAAAATACACCATCTGGATGTAAAGCTAATACATCATCGGCTGAAGTCTGGGCTGGGACAACAGTCACCTCACAGCCACGATCGACCATTAGGCGTAAAATATTTTGTTTAATACCAAAATCATAGGCCACTACATGCCAAGGTTTTGTAGTTGGTTGGGTGTCAGTCTTGGGGTTATTCCAAGTTCCCTCTATCCATTGATATGATTGAGAAGTGCTGACCACCTTTGCTAAATCCATTCCGGCTAGGCCTGGAAATGCTTGAGCCAGCTGGATAGCTTTTTCTGCATCGTCCCCTACCATTAAACAGGCATTTTGGGCGCCTTTTTCGCGCAAAATTCGAGTTAACTGTCGGGTATCAATGTCAGCAATGGCAACAACCTGATTACGTTTGAGGTAGTCGTCCAAATTTTCAGTTGCACGCCAGTTGCTAGTGATCATTGATGAATCGCGTATCACTAGGCCAGCTGCCCAAACTCGATCAGATTCTTGGTCTTCGGGATTACAGCCCACGTTACCAATATGAGGATGGGTTAGGGTGACAATTTGTTTGTTGTAAGATGGGTCAGTGAGAATTTCTTGATAGCCTGTGATGGCGGTATTAAATACTAATTCACCAACATTGTGGCCTTCATGGCCAATGGATTGACCACGAAAGATGGTTCCGTCAGCTAGTGCAAGTAAGGCAGGTGTCTGTTTTTTCATTCTCCGTGTATTTTCCCGGTCTAAAGTTGAGCGTTTGTATGATTTTTGCTGTGGAGCTTCCTGGTTATTTTTGACCATAAAAAAGCGAGAGAGAATGGTTAAATTCTATCTCGCTTGTTCACACAGTTTGTCTACTTTCATAAGCATGCATTTTAATGAAAATTGCCAATAAAAGCTATGGTTAAAACTCTTGAGTTTTTGATTCCATGAAATGATGTACCTGTTTGCCATAAGATTCCATGGTTAGAAAGAATAAGCTTATGGCCTACGCTGTTTGTTTTTGTGTTAATATTGGCCTGATCATAATAAAAACAAAAGGAGTTAGAATGAATTTTATTAAGCCTGTTTTCCTACTTACCACCGTCTTAAGCACCTTCACTTTTGCAGATGTTCAGTTTTCCGGCCCCGTTTCGCCTTATCTACCGAGTCCAGAGCCTGAAAAGCCATCGTTATTGGGATCAGCTGCCACTGGCATAGCAAAAACCGTACATTGGGGTGATGTCGACATTCCAACCACAGAACTTCCGGTTGGGAAATACCATCTTTGGGATCAACTGCGTGGCAATCGAGTTTATGATCTCAATAATGCGACACCCAATGCCAAAGGCCATGCTTCATCTGACGATATAGATAACGCTTTGCCTTATCAAGGCGATACGGACAATGTTTGGGGTGATAATGAATTTTATAGTCTAAATAATTCCACCACCAGTGCCAATGGTCAAACCCAGGCAGCAGAGGTTTTGTTTAATCTCACCATGGCCAGTCACATGTATGACAAGGTATTTAACTACAAAGGCATCAAGGACGATGACATAACTGATGGTGTGACAGCGTATGTGCATTTGAAAAAAAATTCAACGGAGATCGCTTATTACGGAATACTAAATAACAAGCACTCAATAGTCATCACCAATGATGATTGGAACAGCGTGTATGCCAACGCGCATTCTTTTGTCATTGGCCATGAGTATTTTCACGCATTAACGCGCGAAAATATTGGATTTTTGAAAGCAAGTCCGATTAATGAAGGGCTATCTGATGTTTTTGGATTAGCGTTGGCAGTTTATGTCGACAAGTTTATGGACACGCAGACATTGCCAACCAGTCTACCTACATCAATCAATTGGAATGACCCTATGTTCGCAAGGGGGAAGTTTTTTGCTCTTCCAAGCAAGCATAGCTATTATGAGCATAATTTTAAATCAGGAGCACTCAATCTTTTCGGTACCAGCGATTTTTGGAGTTGGAATCCATCAAAAGAGATGGATGATCATACACACAAGGCAGGGGGAATGTTAGAAAAAGCGTTTTATCATCTGGCTGAAGGGGTGAATATGAACTGGGTTGATGGGCAAGAAAATCCTCGCTATTCTTACTTCTTGCCAGTATCAGGCTCATTCAACGGCCTTGGGTTTGATAAGGCCGCCAATATATATTTTGGTGCCGTCAGAGGCCCAAATAAATATTTCAATCCGGTCGATACTGATGTTGTGAAGGCAGCCTCGCCACTGATTAAATATGCCGCTAATACGTATAATAAAAATGATGTGGTGTCGACAGAGGCGCGTCGGGTGCGTGATTCTTTTGCGGCGGTGAATATCGGTACAACCCAGGAAACCCTTGATCTTTATCAAGCAAAAAAAGAGAAGTACCCAGACCTAAAATTTTCATTTCCTAATATCAGTGCTGGA
This sequence comes from Gammaproteobacteria bacterium, assembly GCA_030430875.1. GTDB lineage: Bacteria > Pseudomonadota > Gammaproteobacteria > Pseudomonadales > JAUIKI01 > JAUIKI01. The sequence goes on from JAUIKI010000003.1 coordinate 12,428, forward strand.
ACCAGAACCGATGGCACACGTTTTGATTTTGTCACAAAACAATTTTATGAAGTCTCTGCCAATAATGATTGGGATACCCGAGTCAACATCCAGTCACAAGGAGCACACGGTTTTGGTCACAATTGGGTGGGTTATCTGCATAACAACACCGATGTTGATTACTACAAAGTCATCATTCCTGCTGGAAAAACAATTCAGGGCCATTTGATTTCTCCGCGTCACACCAACTTTGACTTGTTTGTCTATAACGCCAGCAAAACTGAAATTCATAAGTCCACAAAGGGTAAGCTTTACAAAGACTCTTATGCGATTACGAACGTAAATAATGTCCCTATCACTGCTTATCTAAAAGTGGTGAAAGCAGCTGGGCAACCCAACAGCACGGGTTTTGCTAAATATGATATGAAGCCTTATAACCTTTATGTTGGCATTCAGTAGTAATCTTTTCCACCTTGTTGGGCTGATTATTTGTCAATGCACAAATAATCAGCCTTAAGTTTATATGCCGAAATTTATTGTTATTTTATGTAAGAATTATTTTGCCTTAACTTAACGCTATCTTTTTTCTTGCATGGCCTTTTACTGGAAGGCTTTCAAATTAAAAATCTTGCTTTCATCGAGAAAGTTTCAGGCCAAGCACTCATTGAAAGTTTATCTTGAGAGACCATTGTATTCATATTTTCGTTGCAAAATTGGTCAATAACTCGTTATTACCTGCATTTTGCGCTTTAATCTGACGATTTTTTCCACATTTTTCTGTCGCTGACTTTTAATGCAATGGTCTCCTTGATGTCAGATTGACAGGTTCAAAAAATTTGCTCTATGTTGACGGGATTGTCACCATTGTTTTGATGATCTATAGATTTTTCACTGGGAATAGTTTCATTGGTAAACCATTCAGGCACGCCATTGTTGTGATTTAGTTGGCCCGACTGGGGATCAATCTTGACAATGACAAGATCTTCTGGCATTTCCATTGATGCCTCAGGTAATCCGGTCAGCGCTTCTTGCATGAAGTCCATCCAAAGTGGCAAGGCTGCTTTACCACCAAATTCAGATCTACCCAACGTTGATGGTTGATCAAAACCAACCCATGCTGCTGCCACTAAGTTGGCATTAAAACCGGTAAACCACGCATCTAATTGATCGTTAGTTGTACCTGTTTTCCCTGCAATATCATTGCGCTCTAAGGCGCGAGCAGGTGTTGCGGTGCCGCGTGTGATGACGTCTTTTAACATGGTTTGTAGAATATAGACATAACGCTCATCTACGATACGTGTTGCCGTTTGTTTTTTGGTAAGCAATTGGTTTAGTTGTGTTTTGAAATCGTTGGAGAAAGCTTGCTTATTGGTCTCAAATGCACTGATTTCAACATCATGGCTGACGACGGGACTATATGGCGTGTTATTAAAAATATCATGCGCACAGTTTTCCATTGAGCAAGCGCGTAAAGGATTTGCTTGAAAAACCACATTACCTGTTGCGTCTTCAAGTCGCGTGATGAGGTAAGGATTAACTTTATAGCCGCCATTGGCGAGCGCAGCATACCCTGTGGCAACCTCCAATGGCGTTAAACTTGCAGTGCCTAAGGCAAGCGATAAACCTTTTGGAAGCGTCGATTTGGAAAACCCAAACTTCTCGGCAAAATTGATAACATTATCGACGCCTAATGATCGGACAAGACGAATTGAAACTAGGTTTCGTGATCGGTATAAAGCTTCACGCAATGTGATTGGCCCTAGAAAATCCCCGCCCGAATTTTTCGGCCGCCACAGGTCATTTAAGCTTGGGTCTTCCATGGCTAATGGAGAATCATTAACAATAGATGCAGCGCTATAGCCTGATTCTAATGCTGACAGATAGACAAATGGTTTAAAGCAGGATCCGGGCTGGCGTCTTGCTTGAGTTGCGCGGTTAAATTCTGAGCGGTTGAAATCAAACCCTCCAGTGATTGCAATAATTCCACCGTCCCATGGATTTAGTGATACAAAAGCGCTTTGGGCTTTTGGAATGTTTGCGAGCATTGCAATTTGTTCTGGTTCTACTTGTACTAATTCTAAGGGGTCTGCTCCACTCTCGATAACTGTCTCAGATTTTGGGTTTATCTTCCATTCAATGCGAATTAAGTCGCCTACAGAAACGATATCTGCAGCTGTTTTGGGGGAAGGTCCTACACGATTTGCTTTAATGTATGGGCGTGCCCATTTCAAACCGTCCCAATTCACATTAATTTCTTGATCATTTTTTAACAGTACACGAATGGTTTTTTCATTGACGGCTGTAACAACTCCAGGAACAAGTCCGCCAACGATCGAGGTTTTGGCAAGCAGCGCTTGCCAATCAGCTTTGGTAAAATGCTGGTCTGGTGGAAAATGGTCTTCTGGTCCTCGATAGCCATGACGGCGCGTGTAAGCCAAGAGATTTTTCTGTAGCGCTGTTTGTGCTTTCTCCTGAAGTTTGCTGTTAATTGTTGTGTAGACTTTAAAACCTGCGCTATATGTTTCATCATCGAAGCGTTTTACTAGTTCAGCGCGCACCATTTCAGCGACATAAGGTGCATCAACTTCAATTTTTGGACCATGGAAACTAGCAGTAATTGGTTCCTTGATTGCAAGTTCATAGCTTGTTTGATCAGTGAATTCAAATTCATACATACGAGATAGGATCCAGTTGCGCCGTTGCATAGCGCGTTTTGGATTTGCAATGGGGTTGTATTTGGAAGGAGCTTTTGGCAGCCCTGCAAGCATTGCCCATTGTCCTAGGGTTAATTGATCTATGGTTTTTCCATAATAAACATCAGCAGCTGCTTGAATTCCATAAGCTCGATTACCCAAATAAATTTTGTTGAAATAGAGCTCTAAAATTTCATCTTTAGTTAAAAAGCTTTCTAGGCGAATCGCTAGTAGGATCTCTTTTAATTTTCGAGTAAATGAACGCTCTGGTGTTAAAAAATAATTACGGACAACTTGCATGGTGATGGTGCTTCCGCCGCTGCGAATTTCACCAAATCGTACTAATTCCAGTGCGGCACGCATTAAGCTTTTGACATCAAAACCATGGTGGTTCTCAAAACTATCATCTTCTGCAACAATTACTGCTTTGATGAATAGGGGTGGAACATTTTCAAGGGATATGGGAATTCGACGTTTCTCGCCAAATTCACCAATAAGTTTGTTGTCGCTTGAATAGATGCGAAGAGGAGTTTGTAGCCGCACGTCACGAATTGCGGTAACTGAAGGTAATTTGGGATTCAGGTACATCAAGGTGCCTGTTACCGTTAGTCCGCCAATGCAGATAAGTATAAAAAACGCCCATATCATGAGCCGGATGAGTTTTAATAGCCAGTACATAGCATTTTCACATAATCAGTTGGGTGCTTTATAAGCCGCTTTGAAAGGTTTGATCAAAAACTACACCATTTTAGCAGTATTTTGCAAGTTTCAGTCATCTCGGACGTGATAAATCAGCAATCTAGTACTATAAATTTTGATAGGTTGTTGCAATATTACCACTAACCTCAAGGTTATCACTATTAAATTAAACCTACGACTATGAGTGACTTATTATGTTTGGCTTTATGACAAAGAAACACAGCCTACTTGGTATTGACATTAGCACAACGGCAATAAAACTGTTGGAATTAGGTAGAACAGGTAATCAAATTCAGGTTGAGCACTATAGCGTGGTGCCATTTAAAAGTAATGCGGTTGTTGAAAAGAAGATTCAAGATGAGCTGAGTGTGGCAACGACACTTAAAGAAGTTGTAGAAAATGCTAAAACGAAAACCAAACATGCTTCCGTGGCAGTTGCAGGTTCTGCTGTTATTACTAAAACCATCGAGATGGATGTTGGGTTAGAAGAAAACGATATGGAGAATCAAATTATCCTTGAAGCAGATCAGTACATTCCGTTTCCACTAGAAGATGTTGCCATTGACTTTCAAGTACAGGGAGTTGGCAAAGATAGTCATCATGTTAGTGTGTTATTGGCTGCCTGTCGGCGAGAAAATATCGAGCGACTCGAAGATGTGTTAAAACAAGGTGGACTAAAAGCAGATGTGATTGATGTTGAAGCGTATGCAATGGAAAGAGCCTGTTCTTTGTTGCATGATCAAGATGCTGATTTTAAAAAAGACACCATTGCTGTTGTTGATATTGGTGCGACGATGGCCACGATGACAGTGCTTAAACAAGGTGAGATTATTTATACTCGTGAGCAGCTTTTTGGTGGAAGACAATTAACCGAAAGGGTACAGCAAGAGTATGGTCTTTCTTATGATGAGGCTGGAAAAGCAAAAAAAACTGGTGATTTACCTGATTTTGAGCAGCGTGTTCTCACTCCATTTAAGCAGGCGATTGAACAACACATTGCTAAAGCCTTGCAACTTTTCTATAGCGCAACATCTGTCAATCAAATTGATGCACTAATTCTTGCAGGTGGTACATCTTTAATATCAGGCTTAAAAGACTATCTATCAGAGGCCTTGAATATTCCAACAAGCCTTGCAAATCCATTTCAAGACATGGTGATTGCTAAATCAGTGGATGAAAAACGATTAATTAATGAGGCGCCAGCATTAATGATTGCTTGTGGCTTAGCAATGCGGAGGTTTGATCAATGACACACATTAATTTACGACCATGGCGCGAAGAGCGACGTCAGCTTCATCAAAAAGAATTTTATTTGCTGCTTGGATTAACATTTTTTTTAGCGGTGATAGTTGTTCTAGTATTTTCATCAATACGTCAGCAGCAAATCAATTACCAAAGTATTTATAACAATGGACTAACTCAAGAAATTGCAGCTTTAGATGAAAAAATTCAGGAAGTAAAATTTTTGCAAAAAAAGCGAATTTTGTTGATTGAGCGAATGGATGTCATTCAAAATTTGCAAGCTAATCGATCATTTGTTGTGAGAGTTTTTGATGACTTGGTTCGCACGTTACCAGCTGGGGTTTTTTATGAAAAACTTCAACGAAAAGAAAACATAATTTTAGCAAAAGGCATTGCAAAAACAAACGAAGATGTTGCTGAACTTTTAAGAAAGCTTGAAACGTCTGCTTGCTTTAAAGGTGCATTGTTGGCAAATGTTAGATCATCTTCCGATGTTAAAAAATCTAACCAAAGTAATGTTACAGTAACACCTGGGTTAAATTATTTCGAACTTACCATACATGAAAAATTACCAAGTTCAGATAAAAATGAGCCATTGATTCAGCAGTCTCTAAAAAACAGGACAATTCATCATGCAAAACTTTAATTTATCCGATCTTGAGTTACAAAATGCTGGCTCTTGGCCAAAAGAAATTAAGTTAGCAAGTTTTATTCTGCTTTTTGTTATAGCAGTGTTAGCTGGTTATATGTTGTTTATTAAGGATAAAGGCATTCAGCTAGAGCAAATAAAAAATCAATCTGTGCAGTTGCAGAATACACTTGAAAAAAAAGCTATTCAAGCAGCTAATCTTCCTGTTTATCGAGAACAATTAGCAACGATTGAAAATAATTTTGCAAAGGTGTTGCGTCAATTGCCTAAAGACACTGAGATTCCTGGATTGCTTGATGATATTAGTCATGCA
>JAUIKI010000230.1 GCA_030430875.1 Gammaproteobacteria bacterium
TATAGGCAAAAAACTAAAAAGAAAAAAGCATCTTAATTTTGAGGTAGAATAGTACTATGCTTGTGAATATTATCGGTGGTCACGGAGGAGTCTCTCCGGGTTTTAAGGCCACGAGCTATTTGATTGATAATAAATTACTTATTGTTGCAAGTGCCTTAGTTGAGTCAGTGATGGCGCGGGCTCAGGTTGAAGACTTCCAAGTCAATGCAACTTGCGTGGGATCTCAACTAGAAAATCTTGAGTTAACTCATCCGTTTTATGCCAAAACCGTTCCTGTTGTGTTGGGTGATCATGTCACAACGGAAGCGGGAACTGGTGCCGTGCACACAGCACCAGGTCATGGCTTGGATGACTACATTGTTGGACAGCGATACGGTTTGGCAAGCTATAATCCGGTTGATGCCAGAGGGGTGTTTTTGCCTGATACTGAATTATTAGCAGGCGAACATGTTTCAAAAGTAAATGAAAAAATTATTGAAATATTAAAGCAGCATAATAATTTACTGCATGTTGAAAAAATCACTCATAGTTATCCACATTGTTGGCGACATAAAACGCCTATTATTTTCAGAGCGACACCTCAGTGGTTCATCAATATGCAGCAGGCTAATCTTCTTAATAAAGCAAAAACAGAAGTTGAAAAAGTGCAATGGGTGCCAAAATGGGGAAAAGCTAGAATTGAAAGCATGCTGAATGATCGACCTGACTGGTGTATTTCAAGACAACGTACCTGGGGTGTGCCGATTCCATTGTTTGTGCATACACAAACCCATGAACTGCATCCAAACACCCAAGATTTGCTGGAAAATATTGCCACTCAGGTTGAAAAGCAGGGCATTGATGCTTGGTTTGATTTGGATAGTCGAGAGTGGATTGGTGATGATGCGGATGATTATGAAAAAGTGACGGATACTTTGGATGTGTGGTTTGATTCAGGTGTGACGCATGCTTGTGTGTTAGAAAAAAATCCAAATTTAACATTGCCTGCGGATTTGTATTTAGAAGGATCAGATCAGCATCGTGGTTGGTTTCAATCTTCTTTATTGACCAGTGTGGCGATGCGAGAACAAGCACCTTATAAAACCGTATTGACGCATGGATTCACAGTGGATGCGCAAGGCCGAAAAATGTCTAAATCCTTAGGCAATGTGGTTGCGCCACAAAAAGTCATGAAAGCATTGGGTGCTGATATTCTTCGATTATGGGTTGCTGCCGCAGATTATCGTGCTGAAATGACGGTGTCGGATGAAATTTTAACACGCATGTCAGATGCTTATCGCCGAATTCGCAACACTGCACGATTTTTGTTGGCAAATTTACATGATTTTGATCCTGAGAAAAATAGCGTTCCTCATGATGATTTGTTGGCGTTAGATCAGTTTATGTTGTCTCAAACAGTCAAATTGCAGCAATCCATTCAAACAGCGTACGATCATTTTGAATTTCATTTAGTCTACCAGCAGGTGCATAATTTTTGTGTGAATGATTTAGGTGGATTTTATTTAGATATTATCAAAGATCGACAATACACCATGCAAACGAATAGCGTGGGCCGACGTTCTGCTCAAACAGTCATTTTTCATATCGCTGAATCATTGGTGCGTTGGGTTGCTCCTATTTTGAGTTTTACCGCAGAGGAAATTTGGCAGCATTTGCCTGGAGAGCGCACTGATTCAATTTTCTTGACGACCTACTATGATGCATTGTCATCAGGAATTGAGCAATCAATTACAGCCGAAGAATGGCGGAAAATTATTACCGCAAAAATAGCTGTCAACAAAGCGTTGGAATCTGCCAGAAATGCGGGAAGCATTGGGTCAAGTTTGGCCGCGGATGTTGTGCTGTTTTGTGACGACGAATTACTCACTATTTTGCAAAAAATAGCGGATGAGTTACGATTTGTATTAATTACTTCAACGGCAACATTGCAACCAATTCAGTCGGCTGATCAAACAACATTAGCGACTGATATGCCTGGCTTGCAACTGTTAGTGTCTGCATCGGCTGCTGTGAAATGTGAACGCTGTTGGCATCACTGCGCTGATTTAGGCATGGATAGCGAGCATCCAACCTTGTGCTTGCGGTGTGTGAGTAATATTGATGGGGACGGGGAAATACGCAAAATTGTATGAATAAATTCACTGCATTTGCAATTAGCATCATTACTATCCTGCTCGATCAATTGACCAAACTTTGGATTATTGCACGGTTTTCTGAGTATGATGCCTGGAATATTTTGCCAGTTTTTACGATCACTCGAGTGCATAATTATGGTGCTGGTTGGAGTTTTTTAAGTGATGCCGGTGGCTGGCAACGTTGGTTCTTCATGGTTGTTTCAATTGCTGTCAGTTTAGTGATTGTAGTCGTGATGTTGCGACTGCATAAATCGGAAAAATGGTTGGGCGTGACGTTTGCCTTAGTTCTGGGCGGGGCAATTGGTAATTTGATTGATCGGATTAGCTATGGCTATGTGGTTGATTTTATTTCAGTACATTATGCGGGTCATTTCTTCCCGGTATTTAACGTTGCGGATATAGCGATTAGCCTTGGTGCAATGATGATTGTAATTGATGCCATTTGTAAGTATCGCAAAGCAAAAAATGAGAATATCGCCGATGGCAGTTAATACGGTTGAATTAGGATATCGAGTGACTTTGCACTTTGCATTGAAGCTGACTAATAATCAAATTATTGATAGTACCTTCGAAAAAAAACCAGTGAATTTGATTGTTGGTGATGGTGATCTCCCTGCAAATTTTGAACAATTTATTCTTGGGATGCATGTCGGAGAACGAAAACAATTTTTAGTGCCAGCAAAAGACGCATTTGGATTACAAAGTCCGATGAATATTCAAAATATTTCTCGAGATAAGTTTAATGATGAGCAGGATCTGAGTATTGGCATGGTGATTTCTTTTTCAGATATGCAAAATAAGCAATTACCCGGTGTCATCAAAACCATTGCCGATCGCTATGTTGAAGTGGATTTTAATCATCCTTTGGCAGGCAAAGAGCTGCAATTTGAAGTAGAAATTTTACAGATTGGTGACTGAGAAAAATGATGCAAATTAAAGTGGCTAACCCGCGTGGGTTTTGTGCGGGAGTGGATAGAGCGATCATTATTGTTGAAAAAGCATTGGATATTTTTGGTGCGCCAGTTTATGTGCGACATGAAGTGGTTCATAACAAACGTGTAGTCGATGAATTGAAAGAATTAGGCGCTGTTTTTGTTGATGAGCTGTCTGAAATCGA
>JAUIKI010000231.1 GCA_030430875.1 Gammaproteobacteria bacterium
AGGAAAATCAAGAGTAAGAGAGTTCAATTTTTTTCGTAGCGCTTTAACTTGAACCTTAACAATATCATAACTTACCTCATTTTATCCATTTGAGGTTGAGTTGAACAAGTTTGGATGGATTGATTTGATTCATGAAGAGTATATTCCCATTATTTTATATCATATATATATATAGTGAAAAAGATTTCAAGGCAAGAGAGGAATATACGACTCCCGAGATTTTAAGAACTAATTTGTCAGCTGTTATATTAAAAATGTTGGCATTACAGTTGGGAGATATTGCTAATTTCCCACTCATGGAACATCCAAAAACGGCATTGATTAATGATGGCTTGCGTGTGCTTAGCGAATTGCAAGCAATCGATATTGATCAGCATTTAACACCTATTGGTAGACAGCTAGCAAAACTGCCTGTTGATCCGCGGTTTGCACGCATGATCATTGCCGCCAATCAATTTGGTTGTTTGTCTGAGATTTTGATTATTGTCAGTGGGTTGAGTGTGCAAGACCCCAGAGATTGGTCAAAGGAAAATCTGGAAAAATCCATGCAGTTGCATCGTCGATTTTATGACAACCAATCTGATTTTTTGAGTTTAATTAATCTTTGGAATTTCTATAAAGAGAATAAGACAGAATTGTCACAACGAAAGCTCCGTGAATTTTGTCAAAAGAATTATCTCTCTTATCTGCGAATGCAAGAGTGGTTTGAAATTTTCCGTCAATTAAGATTAATTTGCCAACAACAAAAATTTTCTATGCAAAAGCATGAGGGGAATTATTCATCAATACATCGTTCGCTATTAACAGGGCTGTTAAGTTTTATTGGTAATAAGTCTATAGATAAAGGTTACCAAGGGAGTTATGACAAAGATTTTGCACTGCATTCGAATTCAACACTTTTTAAAGCTCAGCCGAAATGGGTGGTGGTTTCTGAGCTTATAGCAACGCATAAAATATTGGCGAGATTTGCTGCAAAAATAGATGTTGGATGGCTTGAGGGTTTATCGAAGCATATGGTGAAAAAGCATTATTTTTCGCCATGTTGGGATGAAAAGCGTGAATTTGTTATGGCGTATGAGCAAGTTAGTTTATACGGCATGATAATTGTTCCCAAACGTCGAGTGCATTATGAAAAAATTGATCCAGAAAAATCACGAAAAATCTTTATTGAAGATGGGCTGTTAGAGAATAAAATAAAGATTAAATTTGATTTCTTGCAGAAGAATTTTCAGTTAATTAAGAAGGCCAATTATTTTGAAGAGAAAGTACGTCGACATGATTTATTGATTGGGTTTGATCGTCATTATCAATGGTATGATGAGCGATTACCAAAAAATATAACAAACACACATGAGTTAAAATCTTGGTATCACTCATTATCAAACTCTCAGAAGAAACAGTTGGTTTTTGATTTTTCTGATGTGGTGCTTGACTATTATCATAATATAAATTGGTCAGAGTTTCCTGATTTTTGGGTTTGGCAAGATGTTTCTTTGCCGTTGGTGTATCGATTTTGTATAGGCGATGAAAATGATGGGATTTCTGTGCAGATTCCATTGTTAATGTTAGCTCAGCTAAATCCGGAGCCATTTGAATGGTTGGTTCCAGGGATGCTTCAGGAAAAATGTATTATGTTAGTGAAAAGTCTATCAAAAACAACCCGTAAACTCTTGGGGCCGGCAATAAATGTGGTTGATGATTTGATGAAATATATTGATCCACATGAATTATTCCAGGCTGGGAAATCAGTAAAAATTGTACTTGAGGAGTTTTGTTGGAAAACATATCGTGTAAAAATTAAATCCGCGGATTGGGGAGAAATTGATACACACTTGCAGATGAATTTTCAGATTAAAAACTCTCAAGGTAATTTGTGTGGTTCAGGACGAGATTTGTTAGAACTGAAATCTAGGTTCAAGCAACACGCAGGTTTTTCTAATGATGTGAAGCCGGCTATAAATCAGAAAAAAGTGTTTCATGATTGGATTTTCCCTGACTTAGAATTAGTGATGACACATGTTTCACCTGGTGTGGCTGTCAAAAAATTTCCTGTGTTGGTTGATGTGGGTGATGGCGTGATTGTGGATTATTGTAATGATCCTTTGATCGCAAAAAAGACGCTGCAAATAGGTTTATTGCGACTGATGCAGATAAAATTAAAATTGCAGCTTAGTTTTGCGAAAAAAAATCTCAAAAAAAATCATTCATTTATTTTGTTGTTTTCTGAGTTTGGTGATTTTGAAACACTATTTGATTTATTGGTTGAAACAGTTATTTTTTCTGGTATTGATTTCAATAAATTACCAAAAACTAAGAAAGATTTTATGATAATCTTTAATGCAATACAGTTGTTCTTTTCTGAAAAATTCCATCAGGTTTCTGATGCTTTGGAAAAAGCGTTGGTATTGCGAAAAACAATCAACATACAACTTAAATCGATGAAATCAGATTATTTGATTGAAGATCTGAGCCGGCAGCTAGATGATTTGTTTCCATCAGGTTTTTTACAGAAGGTGTTATTTGAGTGGTTGCTTGAATACCCGAGATATTTACAGGCTATTGATATTCGACTACAAAAAAAAATCACCAATCCTAAGCAAGACTTGTCTAGTTTTTTAAACTTTCAATCAGTATGGCAAGTTTATATGGAAAACACCGAACAACTATCGATTGATGACTTTTATTTTGACGAGATTTTTTGGTTGTTACAAGAATATCGGGTTTCATTATTTGCTCAAAAACTTGGAACAAAAAAAGCTGTATCTGCAAAGCGAATTAAAGAAAAAATAGAAAGTAGAGGTGATAAGTAAATGGGATAATTGGCTTTTATCGTAATGGTCTCAAAATAGGGGAATAAAGTGCTTCTATCAAGTTGAAAACTGAATTATCATGGTGCCTGTTTAGATCAAACAGGCAGACAGCTTATGCAGGCAGTAGTCATCACTGGAACAGGACTCTATACACCAGAAAACGCAATTTCTAATGAGGAGTTAGTTAGAGCATTCAATGTGTTTATTGATGATTACCATTTGAAAAATGCTGAAAAAATTACATCAGGCGAAATGCAGTCTTTGCAAAAATCCAGTGCTGAGTTCATCGAAAGTCGATCTGGGATTAAAAGCCGATTTGTAGTGGATAAATCTGGAATTCTTGATCCTGACAGGTTATGTCCTAGTCTGCCAGAACGAGCGAATGGTGATAAATCATTACAATGTGAAATATCAGTTAATGCGGCTGAAGAGGCGCT
>JAUIKI010000004.1 GCA_030430875.1 Gammaproteobacteria bacterium
GAGAGAGAGAGAGAGATATTATATAAACAAACTTTTTTATATATATTTTTGTTGTTGTTGTTGTTGTTGTTTATTTTGAAACGTATAATTTAATCTCTAAGTTTAAACTCATTTGCAACCATAATATTTTAATTAAAATTACTATAGTTATGGCCGGAATATTTAAATATTGTGTACTGGGAATGAGCCGGCGAGTTGGTTGTAATACAGGATTGGTAATTTTAACGATGGTTTGAACAATTGGATTGAAAAAGTTTGTTTGTGTGAGTTGTAGTAAAAAACGTAGCAGTAGAGCAAGACTAAACAAGCTTACAACAATGCCTGCTAGATAAATAATCGCTTCGGTAGTTGGTTGCATAATTTATTTACCCGATACTGAGGTTGATAATTGTACTGCTCGATTTGTGGCAGCACTGACAGCTTTTCCAAACAGCTCAATGATATCGTGTTTGAATAACACATCAAGTGCTGCTGCAGTGGTGCCACCCGGTGAAGTCACTTGATCGCGTAAATTGCTGATTGTAGATGTTGAATTTGCTTTAACCATGGCAATACTGCCTTCTGCGGTTTGTGAGACCAATTTTTTGGCAAGGTCAGCAGGAATTCCAGCTTCAATTGCTGCTTGAATCAGCGCTTCCATGATTAGGTAAAAATAAGCGGGTCCACTTCCAGATATAGCCGTAATTGGATCCATTAGTGCTTCATGATCAATCCAAACGGTTTGTCCTACGGCAGCAAAAATAGCATCCGCCAAATCTCGGTGGTCTTGGGTTGCCATTTGAGTAGCAAATAGTGCCGAAACACCTTGATTGATTTGTGCGGGTGTATTTGGCATAGCTCTGATGCAGGGAATGTCTGAGCCAAGTAGCGTTGTGAGCATGGATGTATTAATGCCAGCTGCAATGGAGATTATCAGAGGCCGATGTTCAGTAAAAGCGGGTATTAATGGTGTTAAAACCTCAACCATAATTTGTGGTTTGATAGCAAGCAAGACAGTATTAGCTTTTTCAATGGCGGTTTGATTATTTGTTAAAAAAGTCACGCCAGAATTGATCAGTTGTGGCGAGGGGTTGCTCAAATGCGGATCGCTGACAATCAGCTGACTGGCTTTAAAGCCAGTTGTGATTAATCCGTTTAGGAGAGAGCTGCCCATTTTTCCACAGCCGAGGATTGCGATGGTTGGATTTGTTGGCATGATATGTTCCATGATAGTAGGTTGAGATCTTTATAATAGGGCCGATATTTTCGTTGCAAAACTGGCTAATAGCCAGTTATTACCTGTATTTTGTCTCTTTATCTGACTTTTTTAGTCATTCTTTCTTTGATTGCTCTTTCATTGTAAAGGTACCAGGTTGTTTTTTCACATGTCTTGGCCCAAAAATTGCTGTTCCAATGCGAACTATTGTCGAACCTTCAGCGATTGCCGCTTCCAAGTCGTGGCTCATGCCAATTGATAAGGTATCAAGTGTTGGGTGATTTTTTTTGAGCGTTTGCAAATGCTGACTTATTTTAGTAATGGTTTGACGTTGTTGATCAAAATCTGAGAGTTGTTTGGGTATCGCCATTAATCCGCGTAGTCGGATGTTTGGCAGCACTTTAACCTGTTCAATTAAGTCTTGCGCGTTGATTAAAGGTATGCCTGACTTCGAGATTTCTTCACTAATATTAATTTGAATACATGCATTAATTGGTGGCAGGCCAGCTGGCCGTTGGTCATTGATACGTTTGGCTGTTTTAAATTGATCTAACGTATGGACCCAGTCGAAGTTCTCAGCAATATGTCGTGTCTTATTCGATTGAATTGGACCAATGAAATGCCAGGTAATAGAGTGATGTTTGAGTTGATGAATTTTTTCTAAGGCTTCTTGAATATAATTTTCACCAAAATGACGAACACCTTGTTGGTACGCTTTTTCAATGGATTCAGTCGGTTGTGTTTTGCTAACCGCCATCAATATCACACTTTCCGCAGTTCTGTTGTATAAGTTTTCAGCATTACGAATCCTCTCACAAACGATTTTTAGATTCTCTGCTATGCTTTTAGTCATATTGAGGCTTTTTTAGTGGAAGAAAACACTGGAAAATTAGGCCATATAAAAGAGTTCTATTCAATTAGAAATGATCACCAGGTTTTTTTGTAATAGGTGCAAAATTAAGAATATTGTAACAGCAAAACAAATGTTTTAGCAGTTTGTTGCTGGGCGTAAACAGTAAATTGATAGGAATAGAAAAAATTATTAGCATGAGGAGATAATATGGATATTACAGAATTGCTTGCTTTTGCTGTTGATAAAGGTGCCTCAGATTTGCATCTATCAGCTGGTATGCCGCCAATGATTCGTATTGATGGTGATATTCGAAAAATTGACTTGCCCATTATGGAGCATAAAGAAATCTATGCGCTGATTTACGATGTGATGAATGATAAACAGCGAAAACAATTTGAAAAAGAGCTAGAAACTGATTTTTCGGTAAATATTCCTCAGATTGCCCGGTTTCGTGTGAATGCATTTAATCATAGTCGTGGTGTGGGTGCGGCATTTCGAACGATCCCATCATCTGTGCTCTCTATGGAAGAACTTGGTTTGGGTCAAATATTTTCAGAAATCGTATCAGTGCCCAATGGATTGATTTTAGTGACAGGTCCTACAGGTTCAGGGAAAAGTACAACACTTGCCGCATTGATCGATTTTCTCAATGAGAACACCAAACAGCATATTTTAACCATTGAAGATCCGATTGAGTTTTTGCACGTCAGCAAAAACAGCTTGGTTAATCAGCGTGAGGTACATCGAGATACACTAGGGTTTAGACAAGCATTGCGTTCAGCATTGCGTGAAGATCCTGATGTGATTTTAGTCGGTGAGATGCGTGATATTGAAACTATTCGGTTAGCGTTGACGGCAGCTGAAACTGGCCATGTGGTGTTTGCAACATTACATACTAATTCGGCGTCAAAAAGCATTGACCGAATTATTGACGCATTTGGTGCTGAAGAAAAAGCCATGGTTCGAACAATGTTGTCTGAGTCATTGCAGGCAATAATCTCACAGACTTTGCTAAAGAAAAAAAATGGAGGTCGTGTTGCGGCGAGAGAAATTTTGCGAGCAACTCCAGCTATTCGTAATTTGATCCGCGAAGATAAAATTGCTCAGATGTATTCAATTATTCAGACGAGTGCAAGTCTTGGTATGCAGACAATGGATCAATCATTACAACAGTTGGTGAAAACGGGTGTGATTGCAAAAGAAGCGGCGAAAGATAAAGCAAAATCACCAGAAATTTTTTATTAAATTTTGAGACCATTGACTTTTATTGCAATAGTCTCATTTTATGCATGGAAGGATATGAAAATGGAGATAAATAATTTTTTAGAAAAAATGGTGGAATGTAGGGCATCTGATTTATTTATCACCGTTGGTCGATCACCGAGCTTTAAGGTGAATGGTGTTATAGAGCCTATTGATGATTGTGCTCTGTCTGAAGAGCAAGTATCTGATATGGTGAATAGTATCATGACAGATGAGCAGAGGGATAAATTTCACCAATCACATGAGTGTAATTTTGCTATTAACTTACATGGCAAAGAACGGTTTCGTGTCAGTGCTTTTTACCAACGAAATCAGATGGCTATGGTTTTAAGAAGAATTGAATCAAAGATTCCAACATTTGATGAGCTGCATTTACCAAACGTTTTGCAAGAACTCGCCATGACAAAGCGTGGTTTGATATTATTTGTTGGTGCAACTGGAACGGGTAAATCAACGTCATTGGCCGCCATGGTTGGATGTCGGAATCAAGAGTCTACTGGACATATTGTTACCATTGAAGATCCAATTGAATATGTCCATCAACATCAGGGCTGTATCATTACTCAGCGCGAAGTTGGAATTGATACGGAATCATTTGAAATAGCGCTAAAAAACACCTTACGTCAGGCGCCGGATGTGATATTGATTGGTGAGATTAGATCTCGAACTACCATGGAGCATGCGATCAGTTTTTCTGAAACAGGCCATTTATGTTTAGCAACATTGCATGCTAATAATGCGAATCAAGCATTGGATCGTATTATGCATTTTTTTCCACAAGATCAGCATCAGCAAATGTGGATGGATTTGTCGCTTAATTTAAAAGCTATTATCGCTCAGTCGTTGATTCCTACAGTGGATGGCCATAATAGATGTCCTGCCGTTGAAGTTATGATCAATACACCATTAATTGCAGATTTAATTCGTCGTGGCGATATACCACAAATCAAAGAGGTGATGGCTCAATCCAATGAGTATGGCATGCAAACATTTGATCAATCATTATTTGCTTTATATAAGGCTGGCCAAATTAGTTTTGATCATGCAATGTCGCATGCTGATTCAGCAAATGATTTACGTTTGATGATAAAACTTGCTGATGAAAACCGTGCAGTGCTTTTATCTGAATCTGCCAAAAAACTTTCTCTGCAGTAACAGAAGATAAAGAGATAACTTTAGTTAAGATTTATGTGATTCTACTAGTTGTTGAAATCTCGGTAGTTTTATTGTTAATTTTTTGTCATTTTGAGGTAGAATGCCTGGAGTGATGTTTTTTATTACATTAATATGATGAGATTAATTTTCTATGATGAGAAAATTTTTGGTAGCAATTACGTTTTTTATCGTCAGCACTCAATTGCAGGCTAATGCACATCAGTTTTATTTTGACATGATGGATGGAAGTACACTCAAATTTTCCGAATTGTCGGGTAAAGTAGTTTTGGTTGTAAACACAGCATCACAGTGTGGGTTTGCTCCTCAATATCGTGATTTGCAGATGCTTTATGATATGTACAAAGACAAAGGTCTGGTTGTTATTGCTGTGCCATCAGATGATTTTGGACAAGAGTTTTCATTGGAAACGGAGGTGCAGGAATTTGCTAAAGAGGAATTTTTAGTCGCATTTCCATTGACGCAAATTACTCAGATAAAAGGTGAAAATGCACATCCTTTTTATCGATGGGCAGGTGATCAGGCAGGTTTTTTTGGTTCACCTAAGTGGAATTTCCATAAATATTTATTAGATAAGAAAGGTAATTTTGTGACATGGTTTTCTACAACAACACGACCTAGTTCACAGAAAATCATCGATGCTATTGAGACTGAATTGGCAAAATAAAAGGGTATATTCTAATGGATTTTTATGATGAGTAATGTGATTAAAGTAAAGTGGAGCGCAAATTAATAGATAAAGTGAAGCTAGCTGTGATTGTGGTAGCTGGTTGATTTTTTAATGCAGCAATGAGCTTCCTGCTATTTTCTTGCTATTGTAAAAATCCATTCTGATCAGGCGATCGAATTCAATATGGGGCTGACCCAGATAACTACCTTAAGTATTGTTTAACCCATCTTTTTAATTGTACTAATTGATCTTTTGGATCACTTCCATGCTTCTCTTTCACAAAAGATAAACCCAGCTTTTGATAGGTGTCTCTACTGACCTCTATGTTTTGACATATTTGTTAGCCATATTTATGCAACCTGTTCGATTCTGCACTTTTGGCACAGAGGGTAATTATTGGTCAACTCAGAGATTTTCTCTTTCATCTGAGAAAACGAAGTACCGTACAAATAGAAAGCTGTTTAGGTAGAACCTTGCCAGTAACTATAAACTTTACCGGTGCCTTGGGTGAGCCGATCAAGTTCACTGTAGACATGGTTTGAGTCACTATTTTCATAAGCCTCGGCGTCCAAGTCGGTACTATTTAAGTAAATGGCCAATCCCTCTAATGAGCCAAACTCAATTTCAGAATTGGTGGCTTCTATTTTAATTTTTGAGCCCTTTGGCACACCCATTTTCTCGAGCGAAGACTTGATAAGTTCGACCGTTTCATCGTTCGAATTATTAACTTGAATTTCTACATCGCAATACTCGATTTCTCCTGTTTGGGATTGAAGAGTGCCACCACCAGAAACCTCCCCTGCTGCGTTTTTTGCTAGAATTACATCAAGGGGATCTTCGTAAATTTCGCTTCGATGCATTGGCTGAATACGAGCGTTTATAGTGACCACAATAAATTGAGTTTCAACTTCCACTTTCTTTTCCTTTTTCTTGAATAACCCGAACAATGCTCGATCTCCTTGTGTGGCTAACGTCTAGCGTAACCGGGTGGCGACGGTTGACGTTGATTTCAAATTCACTCAGTAAATTTCAAAATGCCAAGAAAAATTGCATTAATAAACTCAAAGCGGCTAGGGCCCTGTGAAGGGTCAATAGCAAGCTGCGCTTCATGTTGTGCTTTTGCCTCTGCAAGAGCGGCAGCATATTTACTTTGATTCTGAGAAGCTGTCTCTCGCCACTTCTCCATGAAAATTTGTATTTTATCTAACTCACCTGAGTCCAACCAAACACCGTGATTGGATGGACAGGTATTTATAATAATTCCCGATGAATATTGATAATTAACGGGTGGCATAACCTCATTACATTTAGGACACGATAGGTTCCGATCGTTTTCTGAGTTATGAATTCCTGGCTTATCAATTTCATTTGTTATTGATTCAATGTATTCGTTTGACCACGATTGTTCTTTGGTTTTAACAATATGTGTTAATTCTGAATAATCGAGCCAGATACCCAAACATGAATTGCACGAATCGATAGTGACACCTTCATACGCCACTGCTTTTAGTGAACCACATCCGTTTACACAATTGACCATATTATTAACTTCTCATCTGTTGTTTTGAAATATAACGCTTCGCATCACCGGCAGCAAAAAGCAGAGCGACGAGGAGTGGCGCTTTTTTACTGTCCGAGTGTATGCGATTATTAGCATTTATTAGCTTTTCTCATAATTAATATAATCGATCTCGAAATCGTCTTTTAAGTTTAGTATTGGTAAGATGAAAAGCAATTTTGGCTTAACATATACTTGAGCATACCTGCCTTTATCGAAAGCAAAAATAACTTCCCATTGAGTGAAAGTATAGTTCGTATCAACTTTTTTGAAACTTCCAGCCAGTAAGGAGTTTGGAAGACCAAACTCAGCTAAAGAAGACTCACTCGAAAGTACTTGGGTGATTTGATTTCTTGCAAATCCTTCTGCTAGATCATGCTGCCTTTCAAGGTCAACTAGCGCCAGAATAGGTAACATAACAAGTACTGCGACTAGTAAAAAAACATGTTTCCTACGTATTAACATGATTTGTCACCGATAGCTGACTTGATCCTCATTGGTAAAGAAAAATAGTTCTTATCATTTAATAAGCGTCCTATTGGACAAGTTGCGTCATATAGCCGATCATCCTGTGCTGCAGCTCGCTCTTCGTCGCTCGACTGTAGGGGGCCACGCCAGCTCAAGTGTTCATCATACTCAGAAGAAAACGAAGGAATACACCCAAGTCCACCGGTACCGCCACAAGTGCACCTACTGCGAGTAGGTACCTAATCCGAGAACGGCGCATCGATCTCCCCGAGACTGCAACACGGGCACAGAGAAACCACGAGTAGACCACCCATCCCGTTAAGAATCCAGGTGTCCAGACGAAGTTCCCCAAAGGAATGCCGTGAATGACAATGTTGGCTGCCCAGACAAGTAGAGCGAGGCTCGAGAAGAAGATGACGATAGCCTGAAAGGCAAGGGCTGGACGCTTGATCTTCCGCATGAACAGCCCGCCTATGGAGCTAGCGACTACGAGGCCGGCGAGCGGAAGGCTAAAGGGAATAACTGCCCAGACCAACTCCGCATAGCCAGGAGGCGCCGGAACTCTTTCGCTGAGAAGCAGCAACAATACGCCGCCGTGTGTGACTAACACAAGGGCACCAAGAGCTGCGTTGACCAGAAGGACGATGTCCGGAACTGTCTTGCGGCGCTCGACGGTGGACGTCATGACTCCTGAGTGCCTCTCATGTCAGCCCAACTATAAATAAACGTCACTTTTGACGTATAACGTGATTTATTTTGACCCATCCTGGAAATCTACCAAAATAACAGTTTGCTAGCAAGAAACCATCAAATTATTGTTACTATGATGAGACATAAAACTCTATATGTCTGACTTTATATTCAGATATTCCCTCTATTTTATAACAACTTGCAGACTGTATGCTACATTAAGCCAATTGATCTTTACATCAAGTATGATATGCCTAAGTCTATACCATTATGACCTGGTCAAGAATTTTATGACAACCCAGTCAAGCTGTGATTAGTCCCTTGGATACACTGATACAATGTGATGATGCCAATGACCAGTGACCATTGACGTATTTTTGTGATTAAATTATATTAAAAAGTGTCGCGTAAGCAATTGTTTATACAAGATTAATGCTGGAATTAGTGTTTTGTTGCAGTATTAATATACGTCAAAAGTGACGTTTATTTGTAGTTAGCCGTATAGTTGTAACTTCGCACTCATGTGATACTATAGTGATACATCATTTAATTCTGAATAGGTTTTATTATGAGAGTTGAACTCGTAACCACTCTTAAACGTCAAGCGACTAAAATATTGGCAGATCTCCATACTTCCAAAGAACCAGTGTTAATTACTGAGCATGGGCAACCATCCGCTTATTTAGTTGATGTAGATGATTATGAATTTATGCAACAGCGAATGGCTATTCTTGAAGGCGTAGCACGCGGCGAACAAGCAATCAAAAATGGTAATACATGTTCAAATCAAGATGCAAAAGAGCAAATGAGTAAATGGCTGAAGTAATATGGACAACACCAGCTCTTGATGATTTAAATGATATAGCCGAATACATTGCTTTAAGTAATATTCCTGCGGCTAAAACGTTGATTCAAAAAGTCTTCGATAAAATATCAAGGTTAGAAAACCATCCTGAATCTGGTAAAAGGCCGCAGGAGTTAGTTAGCTTAAATTACCGTGAAGTTAATGTTAACCCTTGTCGTATTTTCTATAAAGTAGATAGCGATAAAGTTTATATTTTACATGTCATGCGTCAAAAACAAGATCTACGTAGGTTTCTTTTACAGAGCTAAATACGGCTAACAAGCCATTGCAAAGGACCGCTAACAGTTTGCTTGGTTCCGCTGCCTACACATTTAGCAAACTTATTATCGGCCTCTGAATGGGGCGTTATGCGTAAGGGAAGAATGTGAGTAATTCAGACTTAGGCAAAGATTTCGAGTTATCCTCAGATAACTCTTGCCAACTTTTGAGAATTCGAAAGGATCTAATTCCAAATTACTATATTTTGGCGTTCCCTAAAACACAGGGAAAACCAAATCCTGAAGAAGTTTCAGATATGTTAACTTTGGGTACTTCTCATGCTCAAAAATTAGCAGAAGAGTTTGTCGGTGATCCTGAAGCATTTACAGTTCTATATAGTGGATATAGCGCTAGGCGTGAAAAAGGATGGCACGTTCATATTGTTTTGTTAGGTAACAGATGGAAGAAAGCTTGTCTTTATATGATTCTATCAGGTAAAAATCTTGCTCAGGCATTTGGCTTGCGTAAAGATGATGCGTCAAGGATTAGATAATGGATGAAGTAAAGTGGCTAGATTTAATGGATAGGCTAGAATTCGATTCAAATATTGAAACCTACTCAAAGCTAAAGGCTCACTATTCACAAAAACATCGGCATTATCATAACGCTCATCATATAGATGCCACATTGAAGTCTTTGGGCCAAGTTAAGCAACTAGCAAATGACTATAATGCATTAGAAATAGCGCTTTGGTTTCATAATGCGATCTACAAAATATTTTCATCTAGTAATGAATTAGATAGCGCTAATTGGGCCGCTGATTTTCTAAAGCTAAATAATTCCAATGAAGATTTTATCGAAAATGTGCATCGCTTAATCATGGCAACACTGCATAATTCAGTTGCGTATGATAATGATGAAAGGCTTATTGTAGATATTGATTTATCAATCCTAGGCTGCAATAGTGATCTTTATGAACAATTTGAGAACTGGATACGAAAAGAATATAAGCTTATTCCTAGCTTCATATACAAGAAAAAGCGTAAAGAGATATTAGAAGGATTTCTAAGTAGAGAAAAGATATTCTCACATGACTATTTCTTTGAAAAGTTTGATGCATCGGCAAGAGAAAATCTAAAAAATGCTATCAATAGTCTATAAATAGCATAACAAGCAGCAGCAATGGAGTGTCAAACCTGTCACTCAAATTGCTGCGCAATTACGCGCCAGTTTTGCCAGCCACTGTGCTGGGCGTTATACGCAGAAGGAAGGTTCGAGTTTTGAGTAATGTTTTAATCTTTGGTAATTCAGGTTCTGGTAAATCAACACTTGCAAAGAGTATATACAAATCCCAAGTCCTAGCGCATTTAGATTTAGATTCGTTTGCATGGGAAGCAACAACTCCTACTCAAAGAAAAAGTTTGAACGCTTCCAAAAAAGATATTGTTAACTTTATCAAATTGAACGATTCTTGGGTTATCGAGGGTTATTATACTGATTTGTTAGAGCTAGCTGAACCATAGTCCAGTGAAATAATATTTATGGATTTACCAATTGAGAGTTGTATTTTAAATGCAAAATCTCGATCTTGGGAGCCTTATAAATACAAATCAAAGCAAGCACAAGATGAAAACCTGGATATGTTAATTAATTGGATATCCCAATATACAAAAAGAGATGACACATTTTCAATGAGTGCGTATCAGCGCTTTTATAATAATTACAGCCGTAAAAAACAAATAATCAGCAGTAATACAAAGTGCGTATAACAAGCTGCTTAAAAGGACTAAAACAGTTTGCTCGTTTTTTGAAAAGTACCGCAAAAAATCAAGCCAACCATTTTAGCCTCTTAGCTCAGCGTTAAGTAATAGGAAAAATAAATAATGAAAACATATAGAACAATTATTCATGGGGCTGTCGTAGATGAGGATTAAATATCAGCCCAGTCTTTTAATATTTTCAGTTGCTGTTTAGGTGTATCATAATTAAATCTGAACTCACATTCTTTCAAGAATAATGGAAAACTGTTTTTGGGGATACCGTTATATTTCCTCAGCATTCGCTTGGTTTGATTCCAGAAATTCTCTATCCCATTGATATAATTCATTCCTTTTGCAAACTCAGTTGAATGATTAATACGCTCATGGTAAAAATCACTAACATCCAATGCATTATAGCTACGATAACTATCCGTATAAACAAGACTGTCTGGTGCTATTTTCTTCGTAATTAAAGGCATTAGCGTCTCTGTTTTCGTCTTACGAACTACTTTAGTAAACACCTTACCACCTCGTTTTAACAGACCAAAGACAGGTACTTTACCTGCAGAATATCGACCCCATTTTCCTTTGCGCCTACCACCGAAATAACTTTCGTCTACTTCAATCTTCTCACCAAACATTGCTTCACTTTCAACATCTAGTTCATGAGCTAGATGTTCGCGTAATCGTAGAAAAAAGAAAGCGGCTGTTTTCCGATTAACTCCACACAAGCTTGCAGTGGTTCGAGCCGTTGAGCTCGAGACAAAATGTTCTATTGAACGCTCCTGTTTATAAATGCTTAAGCGATTCTTTCTCATCCCCATTGTGATACCTCATTTCTGAGTCAGCCCCTTCAATATTTCAGCTACAAATTTGCCACTTAGAAAAGCAGATTCAACTCTGCCTTCAATACACCAGTCACCACATGCAGCTAATTGATTATCACTGTCTATCAAGGCGTTTTCTCCAGACTGCTTAGTTATGTTTGCATAACGCCATCGATGTAAATCAATGTGGTCAGCTTGTCTCGCATCATAATGTATGATGTCAGATAGCTCGTTGAGAAGGTGGTTTTTGATATCATTTGAATTGTCTTCCATGTGTGTGTCAGCCCATTGGTTATTTGTATGAGCTAACATTGAATAGTCATGTGATCTTCCCGGCTTGGAATTATTGATTGCAATCCAGTTAATGTCTGCATTTTTCACTGACGCAGCCTGCCAAGAAATAGGAATGGATTTATTGAATCCCAGCATTAAACTGAAACAACCTTGCATTGATATACGAGAGATTTTTTGCAAGTGGCAAAAATCATTGGGTAAAATTTCAGTTGCTTGCTCAGCAGGAATGGCAGTAATCACCCAATCATATTGCCCCAGCGATTTTGAATTTTCATCTAACAACGTCCATTGATGTTGATTAGCAACAATTTTTGTGACGCGAGTTGTTGACTGGATTGATAGATTATTTGCCAGAAACTTACCAATTGAATTCATTTTTGGAAAGCCAACGTAGTGTGAATAATTTTTATCCCATTGTTTTTTTGCCAGAATTTTGTCTCGATCCATTTCAACAAATCTTGCATTCCATTGAGTAATAATCAATTGCTCTAATAGTGGAGTCAGAAATTCTTTAAATTCCGGGGTGTATGCAGTGAAATATTGTGCACCATGATCAAATTCAAAAGGATCACCATAGCGCGTTGATAATCGTCCTCCAACGCCACGTGATTTTTCAAAAATTTCGACATTGTATAGGGGTGACAGCTCTCTTGCTAGAGTTAAACCAGCAATTCCTGCTCCAATGATGGCTATTTTTTTTGGCATTAGTTAACAGTATAACCTTTTAATTGAGATGATCGTGTATTGTTAAAGTATGAATATACACTATGTTTTCTGATATGGTTTGCTGATTTTAGCACTGATTAATTGGTTTTTATGTTAAAATTTTTCATGCTGAGCATTTTTAACAGAGTTTAAGTGCTAGACATTTCAGGTAAGGCTAACTAATTTTAGATGACAATAAAGGGTGCGTAATGCTAACACGACTGATTGCGGTATTATTTTTAATTTTCATGATGTTGTCATCAGCTGTTTTTTTTGTGGGAGCAGTCTTAATTTGGTTGGTCACGGTGCTGTTTGATAAACGTCGAGTTGTTTTGCATTATTATACTTGCTTTTGGGGGAGTCTCTATCTTTGGGTGGTGCCATTTTTTCAGATTTCAATTCAAGGCAAAGAAAATTTAAATTATAAAAAAAACTATGTCATTGTTTCTAATCATCAATCTTTATTAGATATTCTTATTGCTTTCCGGCTGTTTTTCCCCTTTAAATGGATATCAAAAGCTGAAATTTTTCGTCTTCCATTCATTGGGTGGAATATGTATCTCAATGATTATATCAAGATCAATAGAGGCAATAAACAAAGTGCAGCAAATTTATATGCTGCTGCAAAAAAACATTTAAATAATGGATGTTCTGTGTATTTTTTCCCAGAGGGAACACGTTCGCATGATGGCCAGCTCAAAGAATTTAAGTTGGGTGCATTTAAACTTGCAAGCGAATTACAGCTTCCTGTTCTTCCGGTGGTGATTGAAGGTACGCAAAACGCATTGCCTAAAAAAAGTCTAAATTTTCATGGTAAGCATCGTATCGTGATTCATATTCTGCCAGAAGTAACGTATGAAGAAACCAAGCATTTATCGGTCGAGCAATTGACTGATCATGTCAGAACGATTATTGATAAAGAAGTACAAAAAAACATTGGCTAGCTTTAGTAAATGCAAGAAATATAAATAATGTGTAGACGATCGTCGAAGATGTGGCATTAATAAAAAAGATATTGCAAATTGTATCTGGATTATGACGGGTTGCAGAAGAAAACTTTGGCGTAGGAAGAGATGTATGACCAAATAATGAAAACTGAATTAGTAGGCTTTACTGTGCCTGAGAAATACTGATTGAAACATTTGTAATAAAATTACAATGCATAGACGGTTTTGCCATCGACAAGCGTATGAGTTACGCGTCCTGTTAGGTGCTGATTTAGAAATGGCGAATTTTTCCCCTGTGAGAAGCTGTTTTTCGCTGAATAGTTCCAGCTAAGTGTTGGATTAAATATGCAAAGATTAGCAAGATTGCCAATTTTAATTCCTGATGTTTTGCCAATGATACCTGCTGGACCATGCGTTAGGCATGTTAATAGTGTGTTGAGGTCAATTTTGTCGTCTAATGTTAGCTTAACTAGTGATGGTAAAATAGTTTCAAGGGTGCTCATGCCTTTAGCGCTTGCAGCAAATGGTATATTTTTAGCAGACCATTCATGTGGTCGATGATTTGAGCAGATGGCGTCAATGATTCCGGTGTTGATGCCATGTAACAATGCATCTCGATCCTCAATGGCTCGAACAGGTGGGGATAAATGAAAATTTGTATCAAAGTGGTTAATGTCTTCTTCAGTGAATAACAGTTGTTGCATGGCGACGTCAGCAGTTACAGGCAACCCCTGCTGTTTGGCTTGCGCTATCATTTCTACGGATCTTGCTGTAGAAATTTGTGAAAAGTGTGCGCGAATTCCGGTTTCTTTAACTAGGATTAAATCACGAGCAAGAGCGACTGTTTCAGCAATGGATGGAATGCCTGTTAATCCTAAAAATGTACTCATTTTCCCGTCGTGCACACAGCCTTGATTTGCGAGTGCTGAATCTTCAGGGTGAAGCATGACTAAAAGGTCATGGGTGGCAGCATATGCCAATGCTGAGTGCAAAATCTGATTGCTAGTAAAAGGCTTGCGTAGATTTGTCAGTGCAATAACTTTGGCTTCTTTTAGCGCAAATAAATCACTCAGTTGTTCTCCCGCTAATTTTTTTGTGAGAGCTCCAATGGGATAGACATGGCATGAATCAGCTTGCAATGCTTTATCGTGAATGAAGTTGACCACGGCTGCAGTATCTATAACTGGATCTAGGTCTGGTGTGCAACAAATGTGAGTAAATCCACCCGCTACTGCAGCGCGAGTTTCACTCAAAATTGTTCCTTTCTGTTCCATGCCAGGTTCGGGGAGGTGGGTTGCTAAATCAATGAAGCCAGGAGAAATGATGCAGTCAGTTGCATCAATGGTTTGATCAGCTGTAAATGTATTTGGTATATCACCGATTATTGTGATTTTACCGTTCTCAATGATGATTGAGTCATGACAATCAAGTCGGTTTGTTGAGTCTACGATTTTGCCGTTTTTTATTAAAATAGTTGATTGAGTCATGATGGCTTAGATTTTTCAGAATAGCTGCTCATTACTGTTGCAAGAATTGCCATGCGCATAGGAACACTGCAATTGACTTGTTTTAATATCATTGATTGCGGAGAATCAGCAATGGACGATTCGATTTCAACACCGCGATTAATAGGGCCTGGATGCATGACAATTGCATCGGGCTTAGCATAAGCGAGTTTCTGCTTTGTTAATCCATAGCACTGGTAGTATTCATGTTCGCTAGGAATTAATGAAAGCTGCATGCGCTCTTTTTGAAGTCGCAGCATAATAACAACATCAGCGTCACTGAGTCCTGCTTCCATTTGATGAAAGATTTTTATTGGTAGTAACTCAATATTTTTGGGTAATAATGTTTTCGGTCCAATAACGCGAATTTCCGGAACACCTAGCATGGCTAGTGCTTGAATTTGGGATCTTGCAACACGAGAGTGTAAGATGTCTCCGACAATGGCAACAGTAAGTTTTGAAAAATCACCCTTATGGCGACGGATGGATAGCATGTCCAACATTGCCTGAGTTGGGTGAGCATGACGACCATCACCAGCATTAATTATGGCAATGTTTGGGGTAACTGATTTTGCAATGAAATGAGCTGCACCACTATCAGGGTGTCTGATAATGAACATGTCGCTGGCCATGGCTTCTAAGTTTTGTAGCGTATCAAATAAACTTTCACCTTTTGTTGTTGCTGAGGTGCTGATGTTGAAATTTAGAATATCAGCTGATAGTCGTTTTGCAGCAAGCTCGAAGGTGGTTCGAGTGCGGGTGCTATTTTCGAAAAACAGATTAACAATGGTTTTGCCGCGTAGCAGAGGGACTTTTTTGATGGGTTGTTCATCCATCCCAATAAAGGATTCTGCTGTGTTCAGCAGTGTTTCAAGAAGAGTTTTGTTGAGTCCATCAATGGAAAGAAAATGCCGGAGTTGACCATGTTGATTAAGTTGTACGTTGGTTACGGCATTTTGCATAAAAAAATGATTCTAGCTGTCAAGTTAAGATTTTTGCAGTAAATCTACAACGATAAAAACGGTTAAAAATTGCCATATTTGTGTTGCAAAACAGTCTAGCGATCCACTGTTCACCTGAGTTTTTCGCCTTAATCTACTTCTTTTTCACTCAGTCTTTCTTTGTTGTCCTTTATTACAATAAAGGTTTCAGGTTTTTTTAATGATTTCCAGGCTCAATGGGTTGGGTCCAGACAATTTTACCCTTTCTTGAGGCGATAATACCATGGTTTTTCCAATAATGTCTGGTTGGATGGGTAGTTGACGAGCATTGATGTTAATTAATGTGACTAATGTGATGGTTGCTGGTCGACCATAATCAAATAGTTCATTCATTGCTGCTCGAATAGTGCGCCCAGTCATGATGACATCATCCACCAAAATAACGTGGCGATTTTCTGTGGTAAATGGCAAGGATGATGGTTTAACTTTGGGGTTTAGTCCAGTTTGAGAAAAGTCGTCTCGATAAAATGAAATATCTAGACTGCCGAGTGGGTCTTTTAGTGCAAGACGAGGCAGTAATTCATTGCCGACCCAAACTCCACCACTGTGGATACCAACCATCACAGGGTCTTTTATCTGATTTTCATCGAGATGATTGATTAAATCATTGCAAACTTTTTCAAGCAAAGAGGAAGTTTCGGCTGTTAGATTTTGTGGCATGTGGCTCGTTAGTTTTGTTGTGTTAACCAGGTTTCTATGATGAGTTTCGCAGCGAATGCATCAATGCCTAATTTGGCTTTCATTGTAGCATCTTTTTGCACAGAGATTGCTGACTTGGTTGATAGGTGTTCATCAATCAGGTGAGTGGGTTTTATATATCGCTCTTCTAATAGTTGGGCAAATTTTTGTGCCCGCTTGCCAATGTTACCCAGTTGCTGATCAGCTTGTATGGGCAGGCCAACCACAAATGTTGTGGGACGCCATTGATTAACTAGTTTATCAATATGTTTCCAAGGAATTGCATCGCCAGTGGAAAGTACAGCAATTGGGTTGGCTGATTGAGTGATTGACTGTCCAACTGCGATGCCAATGCGTTTGCTGCCGACATCAAATCCGAGAATAACTTCAGTTGTTGGCATTTGTGCAAAGACCTTTAATAATTTATCCGGTTGCTGATTTTAATCAAGCATTACCCGAATAGGGGGAAAGTAGGTGGATGTCAATGCCAAGAGTCGCAGCTGCTTTATCTCGGCGTGACGAGTAGGGTGCTGAAAACAAGATGTCGGGAGTTGCTGGGACGGCCAGCCAACAGTTGTCAAAGAGTTCAGATTCTAGTTGACCTGGCAACCATCCACTATAACCAAGAGCAATTAATGTTTCTTCTGGTCCGTGATCATCTGCTAATGCTGATATGATATCACGTGAAGTCGTCAATTGAATGTCATCTGTCACACTCATGCTCGATTGCCATTGAGAGCTGCTGCCACGATGAAGTACAAACCCACGATCACTTTGCATTGGCCCTCCAGACAGGATAGGATCTTTGGCATGACTGCTTTTGGGTAGCTTGATATTTAGCTGATTAAAAAAATCAGTCAGGGTCATGGTTGTTGGCCGATTAATTGCAATTCCCATTGCGCCTTGTTCGGTGTGCTCGCAGATATACATTACTGTTTCTGAGAACAACGGATCGTCCAACTTTGGTGTTGCAACCAATAATTGATTTTTCAGTGATATAGCAAGCGATGGTGTTTTCATAGTAAATATATGCTGCCTATTTTGATTATTTCAAGCCAGTGATACACTTTCAGTATTCAGTCCA
>JAUIKI010000232.1 GCA_030430875.1 Gammaproteobacteria bacterium
TCAAGTGCATGCTCTGCATCAATAAAGGCAGCAACTCCACCCAATTTCTGACATTCAGCAATAACCTGCAGCGTTAATGTAGTTTTTCCTGATGATTCTGGTCCATAAACCTCCACAATTCGACCTCGTGGAAACCCACCAACTCCAAGCGCTATATCAAGCCCCATCGATCCAGTAGAAATTGCCGGCACTACGACGTGCTGATGATCACCCATTCGCATGACTGACCCTTTACCAAACTGACGCTCAATTTGTCCGAGTGCAGCTTGAAGTGCTTTTTGTTTGTTATCATCCATTTTGAGTTCCTCGTTAAAATTGGTTATTAAAAACTGAAAGATCTTTCTATCCTAGTAAAAATGGCTCTGTTGATCATATTTTTGAAAAAAGCTGTAACGCATACTTGAAGTTATTGCTATTTATTGCAACGGTCTTGATACATTAATAATATCTAATCAGCTAAGTGCCCGTATGAATTTGACCAGCTATTGTACTGAAACCTACCAGCAAACACCATAAGCCAATGTTAGATAAATTTGTCGGCAATAGATGCAAAAGTAATAAGTAAACTTAGACTGGTTTTAACAGCTTGATAACGCACATGCTCACGATCTCCAGAAAAACAGTTGCAACAAGCATGTATCGGCTGCCCTCTCTGCCCCCAAGCAAGCCAAACCGTACCAACAGGTTTGTCATTTGATCCCCCATCAGGACCTGCAATACCACTAATTGCTAATCCAATATCAGCAGTGCTTTGAGAAAAAACACCTTTAACCATAGCTTCTACGACTATCTGGCTAACAGCGCCAGCCTTTGTTATTTCACCGCTATCAACGTGTAATATTTTTGTTTTTGCCGTGTTTGAATACGTAGTCAATCCCATATCAAACCATCCAGAACTTCCTGGAACTGCCGTAATTACTTGAGATAGCCACCCACCAGTACACGACTCTGCAACAGCCAATATCTGTTGCTGTTTTGCTAAAATCCTCCCTAATTGACTAGACAGTACTAAAAGTTCGGAATTTTTCTCTGTATGATGCATGAATCCCCTTACGTCCTTGCAGCGAATTTCGTAGAATGTCACGCTGCTAGTATCTTATATTAACGTACTTCTTAAATTCTAGGTGCAACCTGTGACTGACGTATCTGCAAAACATACTCCCATGATGCAACAATATTTGCGCATCAAACAAAAACACCCTGAAGAGTTGCTATTGTACCGCATGGGAGATTTTTACGAATTATTTTTTGATGACGCAAAAACCGCAGCTAATTTACTGGATATTACGCTAACTCAGCGTGGACAATCCAATGGAAAACCTATTCCCATGGCTGGCGTACCCTATCATGCAGTGGATAATTATCTGGCAAAACTGGTCAAGAGCGGGCTGTCCGTTGCAATCTGCGAACAAATTGGCGATCCGCAGTCGTCAAAAGGCCCAGTTGAACGTCAAGTGGTCCGCATTATCACACCAGGGACGCTAACTGAAGACAATCTACTTGATTCAAAAACTGACAGTTTATTGTTGTGCTTGCACAAAAACAACGATACTCATGGGATTGCGAGCCTAAATCTATGCAGTGGCCAGTTTCATATCAGTGAAGTAACATCTGATGATGATCTTCTTGCAGAAATCGAGCGAATTAAACCAGCTGAATTACTTATAAATGAAGCGATTGACTATCCCCAACATATTCAAAAAAATAATCGCGTAAAAAAACAACCACCATGGCGTTTTGACACAGAAACCGCTATTAATGAACTATGTAACCAATTTCAAATACATGACTTATCTGGCTTTGGCTATACCACTCAATCAACAGCGATTGCTGCTGCAGGCTGCTTATTGCAATATGCAAGAGAGACACAACGAACAGCGCTCCCTCATCTGCAAAAACTCACTGTTGATTCAACCACTGATAGCATAATCATTGATGCTACCAGCAGACGAAATCTCGAATTAACAGAAAATCTAACCGGCGATAGAAAACATACTTTATTAGCAGTTCTCGACCATTGCGCAACGAACATGGGTAGTCGCTGCTTACAACGTTTCATCAAACGACCACTACGCGACATCAACATCGTTCAACACCGACACCAAAGCATTAGTACATTAATCAATAATCACCAACATGAAGCCATTTTTCCGATATTAAAAAAAATAGGTGATATTGAGAGAGTTATTTCTCGACTCGCTCTTCAATCCGCAAAGCCTCGTGATTTAATTCGCCTTAAAGATGCGTTGTCACATTTGCCCTCACTAAAGACTCAACTGAATCAACTGCACACACCACATTTAAAACACTTATCTCATTTGATCGGTGAATTTCCTACTATTGTAGAGCTATTAACAAATGCTTTAGCTGATAACCCACCTATGATTCTCAAAGATGGTGGCGTGATTGCAGAAAATTATGACTCGGAACTGGATAGCCTTCGCGATATAAGCGAGAATGCCGGTGAATTTTTAATCAGCCTTGAGCAACAAGAACGCCATCAAACAGGACTTCACACCCTTAAAGTAAACTTTAATCGAGTCCATGGTTATTACATTGAAATCAGTCGAAACCAGGCAGTTGAAGTACCCCAACATTACATCCGCAAACAAACCCTCAAAAATGCCGAGCGCTTTATCACACCAGAACTCAAAGCATTTGAAGAAAAAGCCTTAAGTGCACAAGCAAAAGCATTGGCACGAGAAAAACTACTCTATACTAATCTACTGGAAACATTATTACCTGAAATTCATGCATTACAAAATGCAGCACAGGCTTTATCTGAGCTCGATGTGCTGGTTAATTTTGCAACCTGCGCTATTTCACTGAATCTGACTTGCCCTACTTTTTCAACCGACAATGTACTATCGATTAAATCAGGTAGGCACCCAGTGGTCGAAGAGATAATCGAGCAACCATTTGTTGCTAATGACCTCGAATTTGACATTGATAAACGCATGCTATTAATCACCGGCCCTAACATGGGGGGCAAATCCACATACATGCGACAAACTGCACTGATTGTCATTATGGCTTACATCGGCTCATTTGTGCCAGCAACCCAAGTAACCATTGGTCCAGTTGATCGTATTTTTACACGAATTGGTTCCTCTGATGATCTTGCCGGTGGACGCTCCACATTTATGGTCGAGATGACTGAAACAGCTAATATTCTGCATAATGCAACAAGTAATAGCTTGATATTAA
>JAUIKI010000005.1 GCA_030430875.1 Gammaproteobacteria bacterium
AAGAAACCTTGCTGACTTTTTTGCACATTCAAATGAGTTTTCCAAATCTCAACACTAGTCGCATTAAGACTAACCAAACCAGTATCTAACCCATCATCTGGATTAAACTCACTAGCACTGCCATGCTGCACCATAAAAAATGCATCATTTTTATGGTCTGGCACTTTGGACAGAGTTTCAGTATAAAATGGCAATAGCACGAAGTAGACTCCAACGTTTAAACCAAAAACATAATCTTTGGATTACAGCTGTGCATGATAAAACATGAAAGGGATTACTTCAAAACAGATTTATCATCCTGAGACCCGTAAAGTTTAAGAATAATGAAAGAAAAAATGGAGATAAACTCAACATTCCAAAACAAAATTCAAGTAATAACTGACTATTAGTCAGCGTCACAACGAAAACATGGCGATTTTTAGCCATTCTTTATCACTGTAACTTACTGTAAACATTTCATTCTATCTCTACAAACAACAACCATGATCAAATAATTTTTCGTAAGAGAATCAGATTATAGCGGCTTTAACGACATATTGTGATTTTTTTACTTATCTATGATATTAGGGAGCACATGCTGGGCAACAATTTCCAATTCTGTTAGCTGAGTTTGTCTATCATACCAGCGAATAATATCCACTTGCTCACCCTCTCCAACAATTACTATCAGCATAAGTTGCTGTTGCATTCTATTATGTCTAGGCCACAAACATGTATACCAACCAGATGTCTCATTTTTGCTAACATACACATGAAAATCTTTTGCAAGATCAGCAATATCACCTCGCAAAATAGCCATTAACGATTGCACAAAATCATGTGCTTTAGGGTAGTCATCGAGATGAAGTTTTCGACGATTTCTCTCTCCAATTTGCTGCATCAATATTTTATCATTGATTACTAGCCGTGCTTCAGTCGGATGATGAATTTGCTTCTCTAAAAAGCTAGGAGGACGATAAATTAATATTCCTTTGGTTATCAGCGGCTGATCTATATTCTTCAGATATTTACGCTCTACAAAATCAAAACTGCCAGAAGATTGCGCCAAAAATGGCAATATTTGATCAAGTTGATTAGCTTGCTGATCTTGCAGCACCTGATTTTGAAAATCCTGGCAATGCAGTAATGTCTCATCTGCCATCAATGGTTGCAATCCAAGAAAAAAACTAACCCCAGTGATTAGCAACAATTTTCTCAAAGCACCTAACATATTATTTTTTCCAAAAGTCATAAAAATTAAACCAGTTGAATGGCGAAATTGTTAAATGATGCGCAATTCGATCAGCGTAACGTTGCATCCAATATTGAATTAACTCTTCTTTGGCCACGCGCTCTCTAGGTAGTTCAATGCAATCAGCTAATTTTTCGAAATAAACATCGTAACTTCCATCACCATGATTAATGCCAAAAAATAATACTAGAGGTACTTTTAGCAAACTTGCCAACAAAATTGGACCTTGTGGAAAAAAAGCAGCTTCTCCCAAAAAATCCACAATAACTGTTTTTTCATTTAGTGATGCTCTATCACCCAAAATACCAATAAAATGTCCAGAATCAACTAATTCTTTGGCTTTTAACAATGTATTAGGAGAACCAATTGGCAAAATATCATCAAGAAAATTTGGATTAACCTGCTGAAAAATTTGCTGAACTCGTTTGGCATTCTCTTGATACATTAATAATTTAACAGCAATCGATTTTTTAGCTGCTAATGCTCGCAACACCTCAAAACTTCCCATATGTGCGCTCATCAGCAAACAACCTTGATTTTTCTCAACTAATGCATCAATGATTCCAAAATCATGGCGTTTAATATGATAATGTGTTTCATGAGCCGACATGAAATGTAGGCGATCAATTAAATTTTTTGCAAATCGTAAATAATGTTGGAAAGTGTCTTTCCAGGTAATCTTTCGCTGCAAAATTTTTGTTAAATAGTTTCTCGATACACGATTACCTTTCCAATAAAACAAGACATAATAACTACAAATTGGATATAACATAGCATAACTCAATCGCCGGCTAATCTTAAGGGTCACCCAGCTAATAAAACGCAGCGCAACAAGATTACTTCGCTCTTTATACTGCAACCAAACTGGTTTCTCCATACTGTTTCTCATTGCTCAGACACTAAAATAATGCCACTAATAATTTTTTTTTGTTGCTGCATCCCAAAAAAACTAATTCGCTCCGCCTTTCTTTCTGCTGTTATTGTCACTGGAACATCTGGAGAAACTTTCGCTAAAAATTTCACGTTGATAATGGATTTCAATGTAAAGGTACCAAGCTGCTGATGTAATTCCTGCAAGATGTAATCTAACAGAACAACACCTGGAATAACAGGATTTCCCGGGAAATGTCCAGCAATCGATGGATGGTTTAATCCAATGGTAAAACTCATAATCACATCACCTATTTTTTTCAGCTAAAAAATCACCCCAAAGTTTTTTTAGCATTTTCTGCGGAATCTTACCTAGCTTATTTTTTGGCAGTTTCTTTAAAAAAATGACTGAACGAGGCAAAAAAACCGCTTCAACTTTACAACGTAAGGCAGCTCGAATAGTCTCATCAGAATGATTTGATGCAACTACAAACACAACTAATCGAGCTGTAATATTCAATACAGAATTTGGTTGATAAAAAACACCCTCTTCAACTCCGTCAATTGAACACAACGCATCATTTAATGCTAATAATGACGCACGTTTTCCTCCAACTTTAATGAGATCATTGCTTCTGCGAAGAAACTCAAATGAATGCGCATCAAATAACTTTAATTCGTCATCCAAAATCATTGGGCTTGCAAAATAGTTGGCATGTACATTAATAATTTCTTGATCTTGGCTGATCAATTTAATACCAGGTAATGCAAACCACGTGTTTGATTTCGTGGTCCAACGAGTAGCTAATGTTCCAGTCTCAGTGCTGCCATAAATTTCAAGCAGTCTTGTTGTGAAATTCTGCT
Source organism: Gammaproteobacteria bacterium (assembly GCA_030430875.1). Classification (GTDB taxonomy): domain Bacteria; phylum Pseudomonadota; class Gammaproteobacteria; order Pseudomonadales; family JAUIKI01; genus JAUIKI01. Next base: position 2,966 of record JAUIKI010000005.1, read on the forward strand.
CAATTTCCTCACTAAGCCCATGGGCCAAAGGAGCTGTAGCGGAAATAACGCACTCAATTTTTGGTGCAGCAGATACGCTTTTCACTAAAATACCTAAATGTGCCGGAGTGGATACTAAAACACATGTTCCAGAAATTTCCTTGAGTCGCTCAATAATGTCACCAGGATAAAATGGAACTTGAGCATCAAGTAAATATCCTCCTTGCCAAGGCAACATGATGCTCGCTTCAAGGCCAAACATATGTTGTGGAGGCACTGTTGCTACTACGGTTGCTTCTTCATAATCAAGCGCCAAACGCTGATTGGTATGTTTTGCAATAGTAATTAACGATTGCCACGTTTTCGTATATGGCTTCGGCTCCCCTGTGGTTCCCGACGTAAATGCAATGCATATTTCCGCCTCAATTGCAGGAGCTGCTAACTGCACATAATGACTCTCTGCAGTTAATTTTCCATTATAACAACAAGATAATACGGGAATATCGTTATATAAATCATTTTGATCATTCAAGCAAACAACGTCAGGGTAATTGACGGACAAATTCTCCAGTGTTTTTGGAAGATGGTTTGCTGGAAGCAACGTGATACACCTATTATGAATTGCAGCTAAGAACCCAACAAAAAAATGATACCGGTTACTGCAGGCATTAATCACATATACTCTTTTAGGAAGCGATTTAATCAGATCTTGAACATCTGCCAAAACTTGCGCCCACGTGAGTAAGTCCTCATCGTACAAAGCAGCAGATTGATTTGGATCTTTTGGGTTTAAATACTGCATCAAGTTCATCGCTGCCAAAAGTTATGCCATATAGCATGAAAAAAGTATCGCAAAGACGTTGACTCTCTGAGATAGAATTTCCGGAAAAATAGTTCTAATATGAAAAAAATCAACATAATTCCTGCATTGAACGCATAGTGCGTTGGCGGCTGGTTTAATACCCAAAAGTTGATTAATATCAAACAATTCACCAAAGCAAGGACTGCCAGTAGCCCACCCCATATTGCTGTTAATTTTCTCGTATAGTTAACCACTTCAATTGGCATATGGTGTTGTCGAATCACTTTAGCCATTTTAGTTATCACCGGCTCGTCTTGTTGAAAACTTTGGAAAAACAAAGCACTCGTCAGAGCCAACAAACTGATTAGCGCTATTCGATAAATACTCTCGGTCAAATTATACTGACCAACTGGGGATAGTTGCTCAAACACATAATACATGGCCAAAATCAACAATCCTGCCACACTAAGCAGCAACCATAATTTTACCCGGTTTTTGCACCAATTTAACCAAAGTAAGGCAGGGAAAAAACTTATCAATTGAGGATAATATGGCAATAAGAAAAAATTTATATATCCAAGCACACCCAAAAAAATAACAACAAGTCGGCGGGAGGTCACTAACAGGTACGATGCTGCTGAATGTGTTTTGTAAGAGACCGAAGATTTGTGAAAATTTGCTTGTTTTCGGCATCTTCAGACTTGATTTCAACACCATACTGCTTGGATATAGCCAAAGCCAACTCCAACGCATCAATTGAATCCAGTCCAAGCCCTTCATCTTGAAAAAGAGGCATATCTAACGAAATCTCATCCGGTAACACCTCAAGATTCAGTGCGCTGACTAACAAACTTGCTACTTCTTGCTCTAATGCTGTGCTGGACATACAACCTTAACCTTTTGTAGATAAATAGTGGAAGAATCACATTATCACCAAACTTGCTTGAGCGACCGATAAAACCAAAATACTGATAAATATGGGAGTAACACGCTATATTCCCTCTATAAATCTCTCTGCCCGTATGTTAAACGATCTATTTTAATCGCAATTACAGAGATTTTAAATGCTTTTAGTAAAGTATGTCCTGCAAATAATCATAAATTTATGCATTTATTAGGAACTCAATGCCTTTAATCTCTGACTAACGAGTATATAATGTTCTTCGATTGTAAACCTAACTACTTTTCACAGGAGCTACCCATGATACAAAATTCACTATCAACAATTTTAATTGGCACTTGCCTTAGCGCAAGCATTTTCATTGGGGGCTGCACAATTGACCCTTATACCGGAGAAAAAAAGGCTAGCAATACAGCCAAAGGTGCAGGAATTGGCGCTGTTGCTGGCGCAGCAATTGGTGCTGGAATTGGTGCGGCAACTGGAAATTCTGATGATGCCAAACGAGGCGCTCTGATTGGTGCTGGTGTTGGCGCTGCAACTGGCGCTGGTGTTGGTTATTACATGGATACTCAAGAGGCCAAATTACGGCAACGGTTAGCAAACACAGGTGTAAGTGTCACCCGAGATGGTGATCAGATTCACTTGAACATGCCAGGTAACATCCTTTTTGCAACAAATTCAACACAACTGACACAAGGACGAGACGTTTTGACTTCTGTTGCCTTAGTTTTGAAAGAGTTCAATAAAAACTATGCGATGGTATCAGGCCATACTGATAATGTAGGTTCATCAAGCTACAACCTTCAGCTTTCAGAAGCACGTGCAATTTCGGTTAAAAATTATTTAATCAGTCAAGGCGCACCTGCTGATAAATTATTAGCACAAGGTTTGGGTGAAAGCAGTCCAATCACGTCAAACAACACTGAACAAGGCCGTGCAATGAATCGTCGCGTTGAAATCACTATTGCCCCTACTCCGTCATTCTAAGCGTACTACTATAAATCTGTCGTGATTTTTTTCGCGGCAGGTTTATCTTTCTCACTCCCGCATTGCTCTTCAAATACAATACAACGAACTCATTTTTAATAAAGAGTCATCTACTACGCTCTAGATATTTTTCGCGAACGTAACACTATTGAAATACTGCCAATTTTTTCCTGATTTTTTCTCTTATTATCCTTTTCTTTATAACACTTTGCCTTATTGCAGTGATCTCAGGCTGTTTAAATAGACTACACCTTTTTCAAAAGCCTTGCATAAATGTAACGGTAAAATGTTCTCATGATATAAAAAAATTGTCATTATTGAGGAAAAAAATGGAATCTATAACTAATAAAGTTGGCATTAATTGCAAAAACAACCCATCAGACGTAAAAAAAATAATTAAATTATTATCTGAAAGGAAAAGTCAGTCTACATACAGGCAATCCCTACTAAAAATGACCGTCCCCAAGTTCGGCGAAGATCAATATATAGCTAAATTAATTAACGCGATAAAGATTTTTCAGAAATCATTTCAGAAAATGAACAGCCCTGACGGTGTTGTATCACCTGCGGGAAATACGATTCTTTTTCTCGGAGGAATTAGATCTGCTGGTAAAACCATATTGGTCGATTTAGATGATCAAAACTTATATGCTTTTAATGGACCTATGTTAATATACGAGTTCCATTGCGCTTCAGGCGATAAACAGCATCCAACAGCAAGATGGCCGTCATTGCACCGAGTATCTAGAAAACATAAGATTTATAGAAGTCGTAAGTATGATGCTCAAATGAACTATGCAATGTTTTTTACCATTGATGGGAAAGCCATTCATCAGTCTAGCGCTGTCAGTGTGACATCAATTTTGAAGTATTTTGGGGTTGATTCGTTGGGTTCTCACGGATGCGTGAGGTTGTCGGAAGAAAACGCTAAAACACTATATACATGGGCACCAATGCATACGACTGTTTTTATAGATTTGGAAAAAATATGAAAAATATCGTACTAGTAACAACCTTAATTTTGTCGTTTATATTAGGCGGTTTTTCGGTTGGAATATTTTATGAAAATAAAGTTGCCAATATTACTGAAGATATTATTTCAGAGGAGGTACGACTATTATCTCTAGCCGTCAATGCAAGCATTCCTTGTGACAAGCTTTTGAAGTCAGGTGGATGGATTTATGACGAATATACTGGTTATTCGGTATTTTGGAAATTATACGCTGACCAATCTATGGTGGCTAAACTAGTAGTTGGTGAAGAATATTCCAGTGCTGTAGAAACATTTGAAAATAGCTGCCCTAGAGAATGAGCATGAAATCTAACAAGCATATAAGCCATACACAAAATACGTGACCCAATCTATAAACTGAACATTCCATTTAAGGTTGGTTTAATGAGATAACTCATCAGCTTGAATTAAACCCAAATTTAAAAAGCTTCGTGGTTTTTTTGACGACCCAAAAATAAACGTAAATCATCAACCATCTATGACGGCGTACTAGTTGACTCATCTAAAACCGGACAGTGAAAACTCTCAACCACTTTTTCATTGCACAATGATTCAAGGTGAATATCAAAACCCCATAAACGATGCAGGTGCCTCAGAACTTCTTGTGCGGTTTGTTTATCAAGAGGTTTTCGATCATGTTGAAAATGACGCAGTGTCAATGAACGATTACCGCGCAAATCCACATTATATACTTGAATATTAGGTTCTCGATCACCCAAATTGTATTGATCCGCTAATGTTTCTCTAATGAAGCGATAACCCATTTCATCATGAATAGCAGGCACTTCTAAATGCTCTCGTTGATCATCATCGATCACTGAAAATAATCTTAATTGACGAATAATTTTTGGCGATAGAAATTGCATAATAAAACTTTCATCTTTGAAATTATGCATAGCAAAATGAAGGGTTTCCAACCAGCTTGAACCAGAAATATCAGGGAAAAATTGTCTATCTTCTTTCGTTGGATTTTCACACATCCTGCGTAAATCTGAATATATTGAAAACCCTAATGTGTAAGGATTAATTCCTGAGTAATATGGACTATCAAAATCTGGTTGGAAAATCACACCGGTATGAGATTGTAAAATTTCAAAAATAAACCCTTCATTCACCAAACCTCGATCATACATGGTGTTCAATAAAGTATAATGCCAAAAGCTGGCCCAGCCTTCATTCATCACCTGCGTTTGTCTTTGCGGGTAAAAATATTGTGCAAGCTTGCGAACAATGCGCACAACTTCACGCTGCCATGGCTCTAAAAGTGGTGCATTTTTCTCAATAAAATATAATAAATTTTCTTGTGGCTCGCTAGGGAAATGTTGGTAATTCTCAGCTAATTTAGATTTTTTTGTCAGCGGAATAGTTCGCCATAAATCGTTTACTTGACGCTGCAAATATTCAGTTCTCTTTTCTTGCAACATAGACTCTTCTTGAAAAGAAATAGGATAGGGGCGCTTGTAGCGATTCACTCCGTAATTCATCAACGCATGGCAAGAATCTAAAAGCTTTTCAACTTCTTCAACGCCATATTTCTCTTCACATTTGACAATATAATTCCGAGAAAATACTAAATAATCAATGATTGATCCAGCGTCAGTCCAAGCTCGAAATAAATAATTGCCTTTAAAAAATGAATTATGCCCATAACAAGCATGTGCTATGACTAAAGCTTGCATAGCCATTGTGTTTTCTTCCATCAAATAGGCAATACACGGATTTGAGTTAATCACAATCTCATATGCCAATCCCATTTGACCGCGGCGATACCCTTTTTCAGTATGCAAAAATTGCTTCCCAAAAGACCAGTGATGATAACCAATTGGCATACCAATAGATGCATAGGCATCCATCATTTGTTCTGCATTAATGACTTCTATTTGATTAGGGTAAGAATCAAGCTGATAACTTTCAGCAATCTCACTAATTGCTTTATCGTAGATATTAATTAAATCAAATGTCCAATCAGATGTTTCCGACAGAAGATTTTGATTCATGCTGCTCTCCGATGAAATAGCTTTCTAAACACCGGATAAATATCAGCAACATCAGTAATTTGTTGCAATGAAAACTGATCAGAAAATTGCTCTTTGACTTGTTCATAGGCATACCAAAGTGCTTGATGTTCACGTGGTGTGATTTCCACATAAGAATAATGTTGAACCTTTGGCATGATATCGTTAACTAAAAGGTCTCGACACACAGGAGAATCATCATTCCAATTATCACCATCTGACGCTTGTGCTGCATAAATATTCCAATCACTTGGTGAATAACGTTTTTTTATGATATCACTCATTTCATGCAAAACACTTGAAACAATCGTCCCACCAGTTTCTCGAGAATAAAAAAATTCTTCTTCATTTACTTCTTTTGCACTGGTGTGATGACGAATAAATACAACATCCGTGCGCTCATAATTACGCTTCAAAAACAAATAAAGTAATATGAAAAATCGTTTTGCCATATCTTTTGTTGTCTGAGTCATCGAACCAGATACATCCATTAAACAAAACATCACAGCACTTGTTGATGGCTTGGGCTGCAACACATCATTGTTATAACGCAAATCAAATGTATCGATGAAAGGAATTTTTTTTAATCGGTTTTCAAGTCGTGTAATTTCTTGCGTTAATTCATGAATTCTTTGTGTATCTCTAACCAGCTCAGGCTGCAGCAACAATAAATCTAATTCATGTTGAAGCAGTTTGATTTTTCGTCTCGTGACACCACCTAAAGCAATGCGTCTTGCATGTGCAGATCGTAATGAGCGAATGATATTCAATTTCGCCGGTATTCCAACACTTGTGACACCAGAGCGCACAAATTGCATAGAGCTGGCTTTAATTAACTGTTTTTTAACCAAATAGGGGAGTTCCAAATCTTCAAACATAAATTCTAAAAATTCATCTTGAGTGATTTGAAAAACAAATTCGTCCATACCATCGCCAGAATTACTCGCCTGACCTCGACCTGATCCACCACCGGCATTTTGTTTAGGACGAAGCAGTTTGTCACCAGCAATAAATTCCTTATTCCCTGGATGAATAGTGCTACGTTTTCCACCTGGACCATGATGAAAAATTGGTTCAGAAATATCGCGCTTTGGAATAGAAATTTTTTCGCCCTTATCGATATCGGTGATGCTACGTTTGGTAATCGCTTCTGCAACTGCTTTTTTGATATGTGACTGATAGCGTTTCAAAAATCGCTGGCGATTTACCGTGCTTTTATTTTTTGCATTTAAACGCCGATCAATGATGTATGTCATAAGCTAGCTCGTCACAAGTAATTTTTTATAATTTACTGAGATTTTCTGACTCTTAAATACCACTCAGATAGCAACCGCACTTGTTTTTCTGTATACCCTCGATCGACCATTCGATCAACAAAATCTTGATGTTTTTTTCGATCTTCTTTTGACGCTTTTGCATTAAAAGAAATGACAGGTAATAAATCTTCGGTATTTGCAAACATTTTTTTCTCAATAACTGCTCGCAATTTTTCATAGCTATGCCACGCTGGATTTTTACCTTGATTATTTGCACGTGCTCGCAATACAAAGTTAACCACTTCATTTCTGAAATCTTTTGGATTACTAATCCCAGCTGGCTTTTCAATTTTCTCAAGCTCTTCGTTAAGTGATTCTCGATTTAAAATCTCACCGGTTTCAGGGTCACGAAACTCTTGATCTTGAATCCAAAAATCAGCATACATCACATAGCGATCAAAAATATTTTGCCCATATTCTGAATAAGACTCAAGATAAGCGGTTTGAATTTCTTTACCAATAAAATCAACATAACGTGGTGCTAAATATTCTTTAATATATCGAATATATCGCTCTTTTCGCTCAGGTGGATATTGCTCTTGTTCCACACGTTGCTCGAGCACATACAACAAATGCACAGGATTTGCTGCGATCTCACTTGTATCAAAATTAAAAACTTTAGATAAAATTTTAAATGAAAATCGAGTCGACAACCCTTCCATCCCCTCATCAACACCAGCGGTGTCTTTGTATTCCTGCAATGACTTTGCTTTAGGGTCAGTGTCTTTTAAATTCTGCCCATCATAAACTCGCATTTTTGAAAACGTATTGGAATTTTCAGGCTCTTTGAGTCGCGACAAAATTGAAAACTGCGCCAACATTCGCAACGTGTCTGGTGCACAATGCGCTTTAGCTAATGAACTGTTATAAAGTAGTTTCTCATAAATTTTTACTTCCTCAGTGACACGCAAACAATATGGAACTTTGACGATATACACTCGATCGATAAATGCTTCATTGTTTTTATTATTGCGAAAGCTCTGCCACTCTGATTCATTTGAATGCGCTAAAATAATGCCTTCAAAAGGGATAGCCCCCAAACCTTCTGTACCATTGTAATTGCCTTCTTGCGTTGCGGTTAGCAATGGATGTAACACTTTGATTGGTGCTTTAAACATTTCGACAAATTCCATCAAACCTTGATTTGCAAGACCTAACCCTCCAGAAAAACTATAAGCATCGGGATCATTTTGAGGAAATTCTTCTAATTTCCGAATATCTACTTTTCCAACTAATGCAGAAATATCTTGATTATTTTCATCGCCTGGCTCAGTTTTCGATACAGCCAATTGATTTAGAATAGAGGGATATCGCTTTACAATGCGAAATTGCGAAATATCTCCATGATATTCATGCAATCGTTTGACAGCCCAAGGCGACATAATTGTTTTCACATAACGTTCAGGAATACCGTATTCTTCTTGCAGGATTTTGCCATCTTCAGTTGGGTTGAATAACCCCAAGGGAGATTCATTAATTGGCGAACCTTTAATGGCATAAAACGGCACTTTTTCCATCAGTGATTTAAGCTTTTCAGCTAATGAAGATTTTCCTCCGCCCACTGGACCTAATAAATACAGAATTTGTTTTTTCTCTTCTAAACCTTGTGCTGCATGTTTGAAAAATGCCACAATTTGTTCAATGCACTCCTCCATGCCAAAAAAATCAGCAAAACTGGGATAAACTTTGATAACTTTATTGGAAAAAATTCGACTTAATCGTGCATCTTTTGATGTATCGATCAGTTCAGGTTCACCAATAGCAACAAGCAGGCGCTCAGCTGCCGTCGCATAGGCTGTTGGATCAGCTTTGCAAATATCCAAATATTCCTGCAAAGAAAATTCTTCTTCCTTTGTTGCTTCGTAACGTGATAAATAGTGTTCGAAAATACCCATAGTTGTCCTCCACCTCATTTGGGGACATCACGCCCCTATTCTGAAACCTTTGCACTAAAGCAATAAAGGCTTTATTTTATTTGGACCCTTCGCAAACACGTTCGGTTTAAATCTTTTCCCAACACAGCAAAAAATACTTTTAAAAAACAACGACGAAAACTGCTGTATTTCAATCCATTGAACCTGGTTGCTGATCAAGGTTATATCTAAATTAATCTACGCTTTTTAGCTAAGCCTTTGCGCTAAAAATACATATATGTTCTGTCATAATTAAGCATAGACGAATTTACTTTTTTCGCTTTATTTGAATCAAATTTTGAGCAAATTGTTCGAAAAAGAAGGAACAGACAGCAATGCTTACTGTTAAGGAAAATAAGCTTAGGCCTTTGAACTAAAAAAATTAAAATTGATAAAACCAAGAATCACGATCATTTCTCGCTATTTTATAATCACGTATTTAGCTGAAAAGACTCCAAAAATCTCTTATAATGATACGCTTGTAAGCACCTGCCATGGTGAGTCTATCAATCTACCAATGAGCATTAAAACATGTTAATTATCCCCGCAATTGATTTAAAAAATGGACTCTGCGTACGACTACGCCAAGGTCGAATGGATGACGCTACCATTTTCTCTGAAAATCCCATTGAAATAGCTGAAAAGTGGGTGAACGAGGGAGCAAAACGACTCCATCTGGTAGATTTGGACGGCGCATTTGCAGGAAAGCCTGTCAATCAATCGGTGATTCAAGAAATTTCTCTAAAATTTGCCGACTTACCTATTCAAGTAGGTGGTGGTATTCGTGATCTTCAGACTATCGAAAATTACTTAAGTTTAGGAGTTAACTTTGTGATCATTGGCACCCATGCTGTCAAAGAGCCTGAGTTTGTTAAACAAGCCTGCCAGCAATTCCCTGGACACATCATTGTAGGTATTGATGCAAAAAATGGTAAAGTTGCCACCGATGGCTGGGCAAATGTGAGCGACATTGATGCTATATTACTCGCCAAACAGTTTGAATCCAGCGGTGTAAGCGCCATTGTTTATACGGATATTTCTCGTGACGGCATGATGCAAGGTGTCAACATTGAAAGCACTCAACTTCTTGCAAAAGCAGTGCAAACACCCATTATTGCATCAGGTGGGATTACTAATCTTGATGACATCAAAGCATTGTGTAAGATTACTAATGATGGCGTAATGGGCGCTATTACTGGCCGCGCAATTTATGAAGGCACCTTGGATCTACGCGCAGCTCAAGCACTGTGTGATAACAATTAAATTTTAGGAAAATACGCTGAAGTTTGGAAAGCTGCTATTTCCCCAAAAGACGTTTGATTTCATCATCAATGTTTTCAGCTTCAGCCAGCATTTTCTTCTTTTTTTCTCGGCAATTGCTGAAAAGTTCCATCTTCTCATGATGTCCTTTGATATCATCCAGTATTTTATCCATACGCCCCGCCTCGCTTAGCAAAAATTCAAGTCGAGTAGAAAGTGCGGTGATACGATTTGATACTTCCTGATGTTTTAATTGCTCGATCAATGCTTTTGATTGTGTATTTTGGATTCGCATTGAATGTCGTAATTCTTTGCCTTGAAAAAGTATCGCAATTAAAGCAAAAGCAACGACTAATGATGAAAAAAAACCATTAATGATCCCAAAAGAATCACCCAGCTCCGCAGTTGTCTTAGGAAGAGCTAATGATGGCACAAAGGCAGTTAGCGACTCAAGATCAATGAATCCAACTAAGTATGCCGACCAGAAAACTGAAATTCCGATAAAAAAACCACAAACTAATACAATTAAAAGTCGCATTCAAATTCCTTTTACTGCATGAAACCACTGCAATAAAACAGCTATTTCACGGCGTCCAATTCATAAAATTTTCTAGCAGTTTCAAACCAGCATGTTGGCTCTTTTCAGGGTGAAATTGCACGGCAAATATCGTATCTTGCATGATAACTGATGGGAATTGAAGGCCATACTCGGTTTGAGCAACCACACAATCCTGATTGACAGGCTCAACATAGTAGCTGTGCACAAAATAAAATCGAGAAGCAGGTTCAATTGATGCAAACATAGGATGCGGAACAAAATTCACCTGATTCCAACCCATATGCGGCACTTTTAAACCTTTTTCAGCAAATTTTAATAACGTTGCTCCAAAATATTTAACATGACCTGGCACAATGCCAAGACAATCAATGCCTCCATTTTCATCACTGCGCTCAAACAAAGCCTGCATACCAACACAAATGGCTAATATTGGCTGAGACTGCTGATAAAAATTCAGTATAGCTTCATCAAAACCTCTTGCACGAATCGCTTGAATACAATCGCGAATAGCGCCCACCCCTGGAAAAACCACCCGATCAACCGATTGTAATGACTTCGGGTCAGTTACAACAATCACTTTAGTTTTTGGCGCCACATGTTCCAAGGCTTTGACAACCGAGTGAATATTGCCCATGCCATAATCAATCACTGCGACAGTTTTCGTCATATTTATCTAGTAAGTTATATAGTTTAAAGAATTAACCTGTGTTTATAACACACCTTTTGTCGAAGGCATTTGCTCAGCTGTTCTTGGATCAAACGCAACGGCTTGTTTCAATGCTCGCGCAAATGCTTTGAACACGGTTTCTGCTTGATGGTGGCTATTTTGACCTTTTAAATTATCAATATGTAATGTGACAAATGCGTGATTCACAAATCCTTGGAAAAACTCATGGAAAAGCTCGACATCAAACTCACCGACGCGATGCTGGGTAAACTTCACTCTGAAATCAAGCCCTGGGCGACCTGAAAGATCAATTACCACCCGCGAAAGTGCTTCATCTAATGGCACATAAGCGTGACCATAACGATTAATTCCTTTTTTATCGCCAATGGCTTTCGCAAAAGCTTGACCCAGGGTGATTCCGATATCTTCGACTGTATGGTGGGCGTCGATATGCAAATCACCATTCGCTTTAATATCCAAATCAATCAAGCCATGACGACTAATTTGATCTAACATATGGTCCAAAAAAGGTAATCCCGTTTGAAATTGCCCTGATCCTTTACCGTCTAAATTAATGGATACCTTAATTTGGGTTTCAAGGGTGTTACGTTCGACTTCAGCTTGGCGTTTTATCATGAAATGAATCTCAATCAATTTTTGCGTTAGAATATAAACCTGATTATAAACCACAATGTGATTTTAAAAAAATGTCTTCGTTAATGGAAAATAGCCCCAATAAAATTAGAGTCGATAAATGGCTATGGGCCGCTCGGTTTTTTCGAACCCGCGCACTGGCTAAAAAAGCCATTGAAGGTGGGAAAATTCATTGTGATGGGGTAAAAGTCAAAGCGAGTAAAGATTTGTGTATTGGTCAAACGTTGAAAATAAATCAAAGTAATGTTGAAAAAATCGTGGTGATCAAAATGTTAAGCGGCCAACGAGGCGATGCCAAAAAAGCAGCGTTACTATATGAAGAAACTCAAGAAAGCATTGAAAAACGTGCATTAATGGCCGCACAAAGAAAAGCATTGGGCGGAATGATGCCAACACCGGCTAAACGTCCCGACAAACGTAATCGTCGCTTGATTCACCAATTCAAACAGGGAATGCAAGATGACGACTGATTTTCAAATCCAATTAGCAGCCCAGCATTTACGACAGGGACATGTCATCGCCTATCCCACCGAAGGTGTTTGGGGGCTGGGTTGCGATCCATTGAATTCAACTGCAGTTCAACAGTTATTAGAATTAAAACAACGTCAAAGTAACAAAGGTCTTATTTTAATTGCCAGCAAATTCTCTATGCTTGCGCCGCTACTTGCCCCTTTATCACAAACGGAAATTAAAACCATGGCAAATACCTGGCCTGGTCCAGTGACTTGGCTAGTGCCAGTTAATCAAGGTCAAATACCCAGTTGGTTGCGCGGCACACATTCGACATTAGCTATTCGGGTATCAAATCATCCTGTTGTATCAGCATTGTCAACTGCATTCCAAGGACCAATTGTTTCCACATCGGCCAATCTCAGTGGTCAGCGTGCAAGATTATCACTACAAACAGTTCGGCAACTATTTGGCAATACAATTAAGTACTATCTGCCTGGTGAACTAACACAACCTGGAAAGTCTTCCACCATTCGAGACTTGAAAACCTTGAAAATCATTCGCGAATAACGTCACAAGCAGAGACAAAACAGGACAAAACAGGACAAAACAGGACAAAACAGGACAAAACAGGACAAAACAGGACAAAACAGTTTGAAAAAGCAGAGGTTATATGAACAAATGACAATATTGAAAGCTTCTTTAACGCCAAACCTCCAAGCACAATAATTATACAATGGTCTCAACAGTCCCATTATCCACCAACAGCACAGGGAAACCCAATGAATACAATTGATATCAACTTAATTAAGACTTATTTGATAAACCTACAAAATCAAATTTGCCATGAGTTTGAAACAACCGATGGCAAAGCCACTTTTCAACATGATTCATGGCAACGACTTGATGGTGGAGGTGGTGATACTCGTGTCATTACCAACGGTGATGTATTTGAAAAAGGTGGAGTTAATTTTTCTCATGTGCATGGCGAAAAACTCCCTATCAGTGCAACGACACAACGCCCTGAACTTGCTGACTGTGAATTTGATGCATTAGGTGTTTCAATTGTGATGCATGCTGATAATCCTTTTGTGCCAACTTCTCATGCAAATATTCGTTTTTTTCAAGCCAAAAATCCTAGTGGAGAGACTATTTGGTGGTTTGGTGGTGGATATGACCTAACACCTTATTATGGCTTCAAAGAAGACTGTAAGTACTGGCACCAAACAGCTAAAAACGCATGCGATCCATTTGGGAAAGAAGTGTATGCTAGCTATAAAAAATGGTGTGATGATTATTTCTATTTAAAACATCGTCAAGAAGCGCGCGGCATCGGTGGGTTGTTTTTTGACGACCTTAATCAATGGAATTTTCAAACCTGCTTTGCTTTTATGCAAGCCATTGGCAACAGCTATCTCAAAGCCTACCTGCCAATTGTAGAAAAGCGCAAAGCTACACCGTTCACAGAAACGCACAAAATATTTCAACGGATTCGTCGTGGACGCTATGTGGAATTCAATCTAGTTTACGATCGCGGGACATTGTTTGGTTTGCAATCCGGTGGACGCACCGAATCCATCTTGATGTCACTACCACCTGAAGTCATTTGGCAATATGATTATGCGCCAGAACCTGATAGTGACGAGGCAAAACTACTTACCGACTTTTTGCCAGCTCGAGACTGGTTATCTGCATGATTTTCAAACTAAATAAGTGAAACCTCTATTTGAGATCAGGCCTTATCGTTCTATTTTCAAGCAAAACATACCACTTATCAGTGTCCTTATTCCATTTATCTGAGATGAATTGCCGTTTGAGTGGCCTTTTTGCATACTTCACTCAACCCAGCAGAAACATTTATTTCTGGGGTTTAAATAAAAAAACCGAGGAGCACTATTATGAAAATTACCCACTTAGGCACATTACTTATTATCGGAAGTCTTGCTTTTTCAACTCAAAGCTTTGCTGAAGCACAAGAAAGTGCTGGTCAGGGTCCTACCTGTGATCCATGTACTAGT
>JAUIKI010000233.1 GCA_030430875.1 Gammaproteobacteria bacterium
TTTTTTGATCGGAAATTAAGAGTGCTGCATGAATATTTCATAAAATGCAGTTAGAGTTATTTTTTTAGCAAATACATCGATATTCATAGCTGTTAGAATGGTGTTTCACAGGCAAAATAGTTGATCATTTTGGTCGACCGCCTCATCTGATCAATGGAGAACAAACGTGTCAGCAAGCAAAAATATATTTCGAATCGGATTTTTATTCATTATTTTCTTTATTATCGTCACAGGTGTCATGGCATCTTGGTATCGCGTTGATCAGGGTGAGCTGGGTGTTGTACTGCGTAATGGAGCTGTTCATTCGGTCAGTGAAGCTGGTTTGCATTTCAAATTGCCATTTTTTGATGATGTGATGACAATAAGCGTTCGTGATGAAATTCGCACATACAATAAAGTTGCATCTTATTCTAAAGATATTCAACCTGCTGATTTGAAAATCAGCGTCGTGTTTCGAGCGGATTCCTCTAAAGTGGCGCAGCTATACAGTCAGTTTCGTTCAATTGATGGTGTGGTAGACCGTTTGATTACACCAGCCATGCAAAATCAAGTGAGAAATGTATTTGGACGATTTAGTGCAGCATCAGCGATTCAAGAACGTGAACGTTTGGTGGCTGAAATTGATAATGCAGTTCGCAGTGCAATTGGAACAGAAGTGATTATTTTGCAAAATGTTCGCGTCGAGAATATTGACTTTAGCAATGCGTTTGAAGACTCAGTTGAGCAAAGAATGTTGGCGGAAGTTGAAGTACAAAAACGACGTCAAGAGCTAGATCGCGAAAAAGTTCAAGCTGACATTGTTAGAACCCAAGCCCAAGCAGAAGCTGATCGTGTGCGAGCACAAGCCCAAGCGGATGCTGATGCAATACGACTTAAAGGTGATGCAGAAGCTGCGATTATTCATGCTCGGGGTGAAGCGTTGCGCAAAAATCCGGAAATGATCCAGTTGATTCAAGCAGAACGTTGGAATGGCGAATTACCAAAAACCATGGTTCCCAACAGCATCGTTCCTTTTTTGAATATTCAAAAATAATACTTGTTGGGTAGCATTACCTATTATTCAGGTGTTATGTCACTATAAAGATCAGGTCTCTATCAGTGAGCTGATCTTTGTGGTTTTCGTTCAATTATGATTTAAAAACGGTATTTTCTATTGTTAAATGGATTTTGCATTCCTAAGAGTGGGTCCATATGACCTAAAATTGAAGTAGTATTTGTACGGCGGATTAACATTACTTAATCCGTCCTCTGCCTTGTTTTTTATTGTCCTTGTGATCGCAAAAGTTTTAAATCATCTACAATGCGTTGACTTTCTCAAACTGCATTTTAAGTTTTTGTAGTGCACTTTGTTGTGTTGCCAGTTTTTGTTTTTCTTTGCTAACGACATCTTCTGGGGCATTACTTACAAATTTTGGATTTGCTAGTTTGTTTTCCAATCGTTGAATTTCTTGGTTAATTTTTTGCATATTTCTAGTTAACCTTGCCAACTCCTCAGTTTTATCAATCAGTCCTGCCATCGGAACCAGAATCTTCATGTCGCCTACTAATTGGGCTGCAGCTGCTGGTGGTGTGGTGCTTTCGTCTAACCATTCTATCGATGCAAGTTTGCCAATTTTTTCTAGGTAATGACGGGTTTGCTCTAAATAATTTTTGTCATTTGCTGAGCCACTTTGTAATAATACAGTTAGTGGTTTTCCAGGCGAAATATCCATTTCACCACGAATATTACGCACAGAAAGAATGACGGCTTTTAGCCACTCAATGGTGGAAGTTGCTTCACTGTCAACTTTTGTTGCATTAGGGCTTGGGTAAGCCTCTAGCATGATGCTGTCGCCAGATTTTCCTGCAAGAGGTGCAATACGCTGCCAAATTTCTTCGGTAATAAATGGAATAATCGGATGCAATAAACGTAAAATAGCTTCCAATACTCGAACTAAGGTGTAGCGTGTTGCTCGATGTTGACTAGCAGGTAAATTTTCATCCCAAAGAATGGGTTTAGATAACTCCAAATACCAGTCGCAATATTCATTCCAGGTAAACTCATAAAGCGTTTGTGCAAGATGATCAAATCGATAGTTTGCCAATGCTTCAAGTGCTTGAGATTCAACGTCTTGTAATTTAGAAATAATCCAACGATCTGCAAGAGAAAAATCTAAGTTGTCCCCTGTTTTCCCGCAATCTTGATTTTCTGTTTGCATCAACACATAACGTGCTGCATTCCACAATTTATTGCAAAAGTTGCGGTAGCCTTCAATCCGATTTAAATCAAATTTTATGTCGCGCCCAGTTGCTGCCAATGAACAAAATGTAAAACGTAGCGCATCAGTGCCAAATGCGGAAATACCCTCAGGAAACTCATCGCGAGTGGATTTTTCAATTGATTTTGCCATGTCAGTTTGCATTAAATCTTTCGTGCGTTTGTGAACTAATGCATCCAAGTCGATACCGTCGATTAAATCAATCGGATCTAATACATTACCCTTGGATTTTGACATTTTTTGCCCGTGACCATCACGAACTAAACCATGAATATAAATCGTGTGAAACGGCACTTCTTGGGTGAATTCAAGACTCATCATAATCATCCGTGCTACCCAGAAGAAAATAATGTCAAAGCCGGTTACTAGAACATTGGTGGGATGAAACGTGTTGAGCTCAGCTGTTTGATTTGGCCAGCCAAGTGTTGAAAAGCTCCAAAGTGCTGACGAAAACCAGGTATCTAATACATCTTCATCTTGACGCAATGAAATGTCGCCTAATTTGTGGTGTAATCTCACGTCTTTTTCACTTTTCCCCACATAAATATTACCTTGATCGTCATACCAAGCTGGAATACGGTGCCCCCACCAAAGTTGACGGCTGATGCACCAATCTTGAATATCATTCATCCAGCTGAAATACGTGTTTTCCCAGTTTTTAGGTACGAACTTAATGTCGCCATTACTGACTGCATCTATGGCAGGCTTGGCAAGCGACTCAACGCTGACAAACCATTGGTCAGTTAAATAGGGTTCGATGACAACGCCAGATCGATCGCCGCGTGGCACTTTCAAGGTATGGGGTTCAGTTTTTTCTAGCAAGTTGAGCCTATTAAGTTCGTCAAGAATTTGTTGACGAGCATCAAATCGATCTAAACCTTGGTATTTTTCAGGAACGTTTTCATTCAGTTTTGCA